>JAOZKZ010000028.1 GCA_029935075.1 Campylobacterales bacterium | reverse complement strand
TAGATGGCATCAAAGAGATGGCAACCATCATCTCCCCTACCCGCTTTAACATGATTCTTGAACTTGAAAAAAGAGTGGATAGATACAACACCGCAGATAAAATCAAAGATGCTTTAGCATTGGTAAAACAAAATCTTCCTGATGATATGGATGAACCAACGGTTTCGGTCTTGGAAATCAAAAGAGACCTTATGAGTATCGCGATCACAAGTGACACGCACTCAAATAGTGATCTAATCCAAAAAGCAAATCTCCTCAAAGATAAAATTTCAACGCTCAAAGATATATCTGAGGTCATCATCTACGGAGATTCTGATATCTATTATGATATCAATTTAAACTCAAAGAAGATCAAAGCATTGGGGCTTGATGAAAATGCACTTATAACCACTATCGCGGGGCTCTCCTATATCTATCCGATAGGGAAAGTGGAAGACTCAAAAGGTGGACATTACTACATATCAACATTTAATGGTAAAAAAAACGCTGAAGATATGCTAAACAGCCGTATCAGAGTAGGAGGAAAAACACTCTATCTTAAAGATATCGCCACCGTTGAAAAACGCTATGAAGATGCAAGTACCTTGTTCTCAGTTGATAATAAAAACGCTATAGATCTCTCCATCAAACAGAGTAAAGTTGGAAATGCTCTAACACTTTCACAACAGCTCAATAAAATTGTAGATGAGATGAACCAAGAAGGTGAGGATTATCAATTTATCATCCATAATGATCACTCTGTACAGATTAAAGATAGACTCAACATCATCGTCTCTAATATTCTTTTAGGTTTGATTCTTATCTCGCTTCTTGTCATGTTATTGATCAACTCTCGAATGTCATTTATCATCTCACTTGGTATCCCTACCTCTTTTGTTTTAGGTGCTTTTTACCTCTTCGTGGCTGGATACTCTATCAACATGATCTCTTTGATCGGAGTGCTTATCGCACTTGGAATTATTGTTGATGATGCTATCGTTGTTAGTGAAAATATCCAACAGCATATTGAAGAGGGACTTGAACCTAAAGAAGCAGCCATCGTTGGTGCAAAAGAGATGTTTAAACCCGTTACCATTGCTTCGCTTACTACTCTTTTTGCTTTTATTCCAGCCCTTATGATGAGTGGAACTATGGGGGAAGTCATCAAACTTATCCCCATTACCGTTGCTGTTTTAGTCACAGCTTCATTAATTGAGTCTTTTGTATTTTTACCCATTCATGCAGCACATGTGTTAAAGAAAAATCAAAAAGCTGCAAGTTGGGTCAAAGCAAACAAAATTTACAGCTTAGTAATTCACTATCTTGTCAAATACAAAAAAAGTTTTCTCTTCTCATTTGTCATCCTAGTACCTCTATTGATGGTTTTAGGAATCAAGATGAGTAAATTTCAAATGTTTCCAAAGTTTGATGCCACCACCGTACATGTAGCCCTTAAAGCAAATGTAAACACTTCAACAGAAGAGACTTATGAAATTTTAAAAATCATACAAAAAGAGATTTATGACAAACGTGAGATCTTTTACATTGACCATATCGGTGCAGTTTCTGGCTGGAGAAGAGATAGTGCAGGAAATAGTGAAACATACCCTTATGTCGGACAAATTACCCTAGAGCTTCAAAAACTTAAAGCTCAAAACTTTGTAGATCATTTTATCACTCCAAATTTAAGTTTTTATTATGATTCACAGGGGCGTACAAGAAACGAAAAATCTCAACCCATCGCAAAAAAATTACGAGCATTTTTAAAAGAGCAAAATTATAAAGAGCGTTTTAGCCTTACGGATATTGATATCGTTGAGAAAAAAGTAGGTCCTATAAAATCAGATTTGAAAATTGGTCTTATCGGCGATGATAACGGTAAAATTGCAAACCTTATTGGTAAACTCAAAGCTGAGTTAGAAACACTTGATGGAATTACCTCAGTTGACAGTGGTATAAAGTTTGGAATCGATGAGATAAAGTTAAAGATCAATGACTATGGCGAATCTTTAGGGCTCAATGAACAGACCCTTGGACGCATACTCTCAAACATGTATCTTGAACGAAAAATTGCACTTACTTTTGATGCTAAAAGTCTATTAGAAATCAAAATCAAAAGTGATAATAAAGACTCTATCGAGAGTTTCAAAAATTATGAACTAACACTCGAAGGGAATAAGCATGTGCTCCTCAAAGAGGTTGTAGAGTTTCAAGTTATTAAATCTTTTGAAAAAGTGATAAAAGATTTTGGAGAGAAGAACTTCTATATATATGCAAATGTTGATCCACAAATCCTTACGGCAAATGAAGCGTTAACCAAAATTCAACCGCTACTTGATGAAGCTAAAAAAGATGGAATAAAACTCAAATTTAAAGGCGAAAAAGAGAAACAGAAAGATTTGAAAAATGATATGATGGCAGCAAGTGGCTTAGCGATGATCTTAATTATGCTCTCAATGTTATACCTCTTTAACTCATTTCGTGAAACACTCATGATGATGTCGGTTATACCTTTTGCTTTTTTAGGGGTGCTTATGGGACACTTCATGTTGGGATTAAATCTAAGTATGCCCTCGATTATTGGAATGCTTGGATTGTCAGGAGTTGTGATAAATGATGGAATTATCATGATGATGAATCTCAAAAAAGCAAAAAATCTTGACGATATTTTTTACTACGCAGCTAAAAGGTTCAGACCCATTGTATTAACCTCTATTACAACATTGATAGGACTCTCATCTTTAATCTTCTTTCCAACAGGACAAGCAACTATATTTCAACCCATGGCGATAGCACTAGGTTTTGGACTTGCTTGGGGAACGGTATTAAATTTGTTATACTTACCTGTTTTATATACATTTCTAAATGCAAAAAGGATTCAACAGTCATGAAGACATTTATTTTTATTTTTATTGTAGTGATAGGATTTTTCTATTATCTATTTACAAGCCAAAGCAATTATGGGACTACTTTAATAAACTCAAACACGCTAGAAGATATTGAAAAACAAACTAGCATAGAAGCAAATCAAGAGATTATTGAATATACTTCTAGCTCTGAGGAAGCACCAACAGAGATACCTGAAGATCAAACTTTTGATACTATAAAAAGTATTTTAAAAGAGGCTTCAGGACGAGAATATGCTTCAAATATTACACTAAATACCCGCATCAACTCTTATCTCTATACACTCAATTCAAGAGAACAATTTAAGCAAAGCATTGCTTCTGCATTTAACTTAAGTTATGACGAAGTTGAGAATCAGTTTAAAGAGAATAAATTAGTATGGGACTGGGTTAACAAGCTGAAAGATTAACTCTCATGGCTGAACTAAAAGCCCATTGAAAATTATATCCACCAAGTTCCCCAGTAACATCCAAACACTCACCCACAAAAAAGAGATCTTTCACGAGGGAGCTCATCATATTAGTGCCATCAATTTCATCAGTACAAATTCCACCACGGGTCACTTCTGCCTTTGAATATCCAAAATTTCCAGCAGGTGCAAAAGCATAATTTTTGAGTTTAGAGAGTTTTTGAGTCTCTTCTTCACTCAGTTTTGAAGCAGGTTTGTCATCCACGGCAATGCTCTCTAAAAAAGCTTTAATAAATCTTTTGGGTAGAGGAAGTGCTGTACTTAAAAGTTTATTAGAGTTTTTCAGATATTTTTTTAAACTGCCATCTGGCAAAAAATCTATCTCTAAAAGTCCTTTATGCCAATAAAGTGACGCATTTAAAACCACTGGTCCACTAATACCTTTATGGGCAAAAAGTAAATCTTGACAAAAACGCTTATTTCCTACACTTATCTTAACTTTTAAAGAGATACCACTAAGTTCCTTCATCCAAAATTGATCTTTTTGAACTGTGAAACCAACTAGTGCAGGCGAAGTAGTTTTTATAGTATGTCCAAAACTTTTAGCGATATCATAAGCGATAGGACTTGCTCCAATTTTGGGATAGCTCAAACCGCCACTTGAAACTACCACATTTTTGGCTTCAAAAGTTTCTCTATTGGTTTGGATGAGAAAATGCTCTTTTTTACTGATTTTTAGAACACTTTGATTTAAAAAAAGTCTACATGTAGCACTCTCTTTTTTTAATATAGTGATGATTTCATCCGCACTACTTTTGCAAAAATACTGATTATCTTTTCTCAAAATGGGTTCACAACCTCTAACTTTTAAAAAGGATAAAAGTTCATTTTGATCATATGCATTTAAAATAGGTTTGATAAAGGTAGGATTTCCAAGATAGTTTTGTTCATTTACTTTGGCATTGGTGATATTACACTTTCCACCACCAGAGATTTTAATCTTCTGTGCAACTTTTAGGTTGGTATCGATAATGGCTATATTTTTACCTTTGTACTTTGATGCAACCATCAGCCCACTTGCCCCAGCACCAATAATAACTATATCATACACTAATTATTAACCCTGCCGCCCCATCTAAAACGATTTTTATAAAACCCTTTATCAAGATTTGAAGTGGTAACGGCGTACGCTTTACCACTTGAAGCATGTACAAACCTTCCATTTCCCATATAAATCCCACAATGATTTATCCGACCTTTTAAAGAGGTATCAAAAAACACGATATCACCAGGTACCAATTCATTTCTTTCAAGTTTAGTCGTATAATCTGACTGTGCTCGTGAAGTTCGAGGTAGATTTTTTCCAATTCCATGTTTATAGACATAATTTACAAAACCCGAACAGTCAAATCCGTGAAAGTCAGCTCCTCCATAAACATAAGGGGTTCCAGTATGAGCGAGTGCTAAAGAGAGTAGTTTTTCACCATCATCATCAACTAACAAATCTTGGGTACTTTGGTCTGCAATTATAGGAGAAATTTCTGTCTCTTCATAGACTTCTACTTGATTGTCTACCACTATAGGAGGTTGAAAAATGCAACCAGTAAATAAAAATAGTACAACTAATACAAGATATTTCATTTTTCCTCCTTAATGATTCATAATCACCAATTTTAGCACATGTGACATATAAATTCACTATTTTGATGTATAATAAAACAAATGATTTAAGGAATTTTAATGCGTAATATTTTATTTTTAATACTATTTTTCTCACTTACACTATTTGCTATGGCTAAAAAACAGACTTCAAATAATTCAGATATTGATGATTGGGATTACAATGCTACGGTTAAATCAGTTGGAAATAAAAAATCACGAATCATGCCAATGGCTACCATGGCATCTCCTGCTCCAATGATGAAAATGTCAGCTGAGAGTATGGGGTTTTCAGTAGGTGGTGCAAAAGATGCTGATAATTTTTATGAAAATATCAAAAATGGCTATCTTCCAAAATTAAAATCTATTACTTATGAGGGTGTGTTTTACGACCACTATTTTCAATCTCCCAAAAGTGGGGTTTGCGAAACACTTTTTTGTCCAACCTATACCACACATACTAGTGAAAATCTTTACACAAAAGAGAAAGAACACTATCTTAGTGTTGGACTTGATTCAAACATTAAACCGAGTGATTTTCAGAGAAAAAAACTCAATATCGTAGTGGTTTTAGATATCTCTGGTTCGATGAGCAGTCCATTTAACAGATACTATTATGATAAAAAAAGTGCTTCAAAAGAGGAAGATTCAAAACTTCCAAAGATGGAAATTGCAAATAAAGCATTAGTGGGCATGATTGGGCATTTAGTAGACGAAGATAGATTAGGAGTGGTACTTTTTGACAACAGATCTTACAATGCAAAACCGTTAAGACTTATAAAAGAGACAAATATCCAAGCCACTAAAAAGCATATCTTGGAGTTAAAAAGTCGAGGTGGTACAAACTGGAGTGCAGGGTATAGAAGTGGTTTAGCTTTATTTAAAACATTGGCAGAGGGATTAAAAGACCCTAATATTTATGAAAATAGGATTATATTTATAACCGATGCGATGCCAAATCAGGGAGAACTTAGTCAAGATGGGCTTTTTGGATTGGTTAAGAGTGCTTCAAAAGATGGAATTTATACGACATTTATTGGTGTTGGAGTGGATTTCAACAATGACTTAGTAGAAGCGGTTTCTAAAACAAGAGGGGCAAACTACTTTGCAGTTCACTCCTCAAAAGAGTTTTCCAAAAGAATGGATGAAGAGTTTGACTACATGGTTACCCCTCTTGTATTTGACCTCCAACTAAAATTGATTAGTGATGGTAATAAAATAGAAGCGGTTTACGGCTCACCAGAAGCAAATCGTGCAACAGGAGAGATTATGTATGTCAACACCCTCTTCCCCAGTCCTACAAAAGATGGCAAGACCAAAGGTGGTGTTATTTTACTAAAGGTCAAAGAGGCAAAAGATATGCAGTTGAAAGTAAGCTATAAAGATAGATCTGGAAAAAGTTATGAGAGTAGTCAAAAAGTCTCTTTCAAAAGTAGTAGTGACCAAAGTATCAAAAAAGCAATTCTTTTAAGCAACTATGTCACTTTGATGCAAAATTTCACAATAGATATGAGGCAATCTTGTAATGATAAGATAAATCGTAATATTCCGATATTTGAGCTTCAAAGAAAATGTATGATTTATCCACCAGATCGTCCGATATATAACATGGTCAGTACATGGGAAAGAAAGTCCTGTAAACTTCAGATAAGTGAAGGTTATAAAAAACTTCTTCCACTCTTTTTAAGAGATTTTAGAACAAAAAGTGCTGAGTATGGAGATGACTCGTTTGAGAAAGAGATACAAGCATTAGAATCGATACTCTCACTTAAAAGTGAAACAACAAGCGGTCTGGTTGATGATTGGGATAGTCATAGATGATTTATTTTGTTCTTGCAATTTTACTCTTATTGGTTGTAGTTTCAATCTATTTTAGTTACAAAAAAAGTAGTGATAAAAAACAGCTGCTAAAGAGTATTGCTTTCGTTATTGTTGTACTATTTTTCACTTATATCAGTAAAGTCATCATAGTTCATAAACCTATTTTTGTTTTACATTTAGCATTGGTTATGCTTTCATGGTCGGGATTGTTTTTATATCTTGTTAAAGATAAATTACGATTATGGATGATTTTTGCACCTTTGCTCTCAACAGTTCTGTTTTTTGCCATGGCACTATTTTTTCGAGAAAATGCATAAAAATGTAACCTTTTTGCACAATAAGTCTGAATTTATTGTACAATTAAAGAGAAGTTATCGTTTTAAATTGTAGTTTTAGAGAGTATTGGCGATGTAGTTTACAGATATAATATTTAAAAAGGGTAAATTATGATTAAAAGTATTCCTTCGTTATTGTTAGTATTAACATTGATAACGGGATGTGGAGGGGGAAGTAGTGATGAACAACCAACTCCAAAACAAACTCCAACAACAAGCAGTAATCAACTAGGAATTGGTAAAACAGATGGTAAGTATAAACTTTGGGAGTATGTTACACCAAAAACCGATACTACTAATAATTTTATAGATACTACGGGAGATAAAACAGATAGTTACAAAACAACCTATTCGATATCCACAAGTAGTGTTACTGAGACTTCTGATTATGCAAAAAATGAGAAAACTATCTATACCAAAAAAGCTGATAGAATTACTGTAACTTTTACAAAAGATGGAACACCAAACGGTTCATATGATTTAGATTTGACAGCAGATATCAATGATGATGTAACAGTTTTAGCGTCTCAATGTATTTTGACAAAACACTTTGATAGTATTAAGATTAACGATAAAAGCTTTAGTGATGTTATAGAGATAAAATGTAGTGATAAACCTGGATATTATCAAAAAGGTATTGGTGAAATAGCACAGACGCAACTTATTGGAACTACAGGAAGCAGAAGCGTTAGAATTCTCTCAAATTAAAACTTCTCCCTTAAAGGTATGACAGCAGCTTTTGTGTCATACCCTTTATCTGCTATCCGCATATCCATCTTTTCAAGTCGCTCTTTAAAAGCAGGATGCGTTGCAAAAAAGTAACTCCAATCACTTCCGCTCCCTACTTCCATGCGAGAAAAAAGTGTTGTAGCATCATTTACAGTTCCATAAGTACACTGCATGACATCAAGAGAAAATGCATCTGCTTCAAGTTCTGCTGATTGTGAGTATTTTACATTTGAGATATCTAGTGTTGTGTTTAAAATCGTTCCATATCCCTCACCAAGTGTAAGTGTCAAAAGAGAAAACAACAAAGAGGTTCCTAAAGTTTTCAAATGGTGACGATGTTTAAAATGCCCCATCTCATGTCCTATGATAGAGGCTAGCTCATTTTGATTTTTGACAGATCTAAGCATCCCTTTTGTGATATAGATAGTCCCTCCTGGAAGAGCAAAAGCATTTGGCGTATCATCAGGAATCATAAAAACTTTAACATCATAAGGAAGCTTTGCACACTTTGCGATATCCGCGGTAATCTCATCTAGATAAGCATTTGATGTGGGACTCTCAATATCCATATCAATTGTGACAAATTGTGTTAGTTTTTTTTCAAAACTTGGAGACAAATTATCCACAGTAAGATGAAGAGCCACTTTTAATCCCCCATAAATCAAAAAAGAAAATATCAATAAAACAGCTAATAACTTTAGCATTGCAAATATAAGATTCTCTTTAGGGATATTTACACTATCATCTGGAAGTTTTTGACTATATTTCATCTATATATAGCTGTTCCATATGCTAAAACTTCTACAGCACCTACATTGCTATTTGTATTTTTGGTGATAGAACTTGTCTCTATTCGAAGGTTTATAATTTCGTCTGCTCCCTTTGCATCCTCTTTAAGACGCAAAATTGCTTCTCTTCTTGCTCGGTCTACAAGTGTTTCATAGGAAGAGATATTGCCTCCAAAAAAGTTAATCAATCCTGCTAAAAACTTTTTAAAAAAATCAATAGAGATAACAACGCTACCATTTACTAAGTGACATGAGGTGATATTTTCTTCATTTAAAGGTTTTTTCAAAACTGTTGTTGGAAGTGATTTAAACTCCTCTTCACGCTCACGAATTGAACTATAATGTCTTTTTTCTACAATAGTCCCTGATATATAACCAACCACCAAAAGGATTACAAAAAAGCCAATATCATAAGTCATCGTATTCTTACTGCCGTACCATAAACATAAAGTTCAGCAGCCCCAGCGGCAACAGAAGAGGTTGAAAATCTCACATTTAAAATGGCATTTGCACCAAGTGACTCAGCTTGGGCGGTCATTCTCTCTATCGCCTCTTCTCTAGACTCTGTTAAAAGTTCAGTATAGCCTTTAAGTTCTCCACCAAAAATATTTTTAAGCCCCGCCATCATGTCACGCCCCATATGCTTAGCTCTTACTGTTGAACCTGAAACTACACCAAAATGTTCTGTAATCTCTTTATTTGGTATATATTCTATATTTGTAATCAACATAAATAAATCCTTTAAAAACTATTGTACCGTATTGTTAATTATTTCTCAAAAAAGACGATATATAAGAAACTGTTTTTTACAAAGTAAAGATAAAAATACAAAAATTTAAACAGTCATATTTAATAGTAAAAATATTTAATATATTACATGAGGAAACTATATGTCAGAGCACACTAAAAACCAAACCTACAGAGACTTACAGTCCTTGTTTCGCCTTTTTCTTGCTAGTATTTTTATCGTGGGAGGATTAAACTATGTTTTTTCTGGGCTCATTGATGATTTAGACCAAGAGACTAAAAATCTTCAAATCAAAAAATCCATAGAAGAGCGTGTCAGTCAAAGTATTATTTCAGCTCGTGAGAACTTTTCACAGATTCTACTTTTAAATAGTAATGAAAACCTTGAGTATTTCAAAAAGAATGTGGATCAAAAGCTTCGTATGGTAGATGACTACACCACAGTTTTAAGACTTGGGGGATCACTAAAATTTGATAATGGTGTTTATCAACATATAAGTTATCAACCTAAACTTTATAGTACACAATATGATAACTATAATAGGCTCTCACTCCAAAAGATGAGACAAGATCTTATCGCAATTCAATCTAAATTGACACTTTTTTATAATGACGATCAAAATAAAAATAGAGATAAAGCTCAAGAAATTATTCAAAAATTTGAAAACATAAAAAATAACAATAACAACTTACTAAGACAGACAATATATCAAATCAATAAAATCAACTCAGATATTTTAGTTCAAAAAGAAAAATATGCAGGTTACGAGCTTTTAGCAATTATATTTGTAATTGGATCTTTACTTTATACAAGCAATCTCATAAGCAATCAAATCCTTAAAAATAGTGATTCGTTAGAAGTCTCAAACAAAAATGCACAAGAGATGGCTGACAAATCAAAACAAGCAAGTAAAGCAAAATCAGAGTTCTTGGCAAACATGTCACATGAGATAAGGACACCACTTAATGCGATTTTGGGTTTTATAGACCTTTTAAAAGAGAAAGAGACAGATGGAGAAAAGCTAAAATATATTCATACTATTCAAAGTTCTTCTACCACGCTTCTAGGTATCATAAATGATATTTTGGATTTTAGTAAAATTGAGAGTGGCAATCTTTCTGTTGAAAAGATAGATTTTAACACACACCAAGAGCTTGGTACTATTGCAGATCTTTTCCGTGCGAAAGCCTCTGAAAAGAGTGTCTCTTTATCATTTAAAATTGATAAAGATATCCCAAAAGCACTAAAATCTGACCCTTTACGAATTAAACAAGTGGTAGCAAACATGTTATCAAATGCCATTAAATTCACACCAAGAAATGGTCGTATCGAACTACTGATGAAACATATTGATGGTCATCTTCATGTGAGTGTCAAAGATAATGGTATTGGAATTGCAGAAGATAAGCAAGATGATATATTTAAAGCCTTCTCACAAGCAGAAAGCTCAACAACAAGAAAGTATGGTGGAACAGGACTTGGACTTGCTATCAGTGCAAAACTTGTCTCGATGCTCGGAGGAGAGTTAAAACTTGAAAGTCAACTAGATAATGGAAGTAGATTCTATTTTGAAATTCCTGTTGAAATTGGTGTCTATAAAAAACCTGTAAAGGTTAAACCTTCAGATACCGATGCCATCAAAGGCAAACGCATCCTTTTAGTAGAAGACAATAAAGCCAATCAAATGTTCATGAGCCTTATTTTGAAAAAATTTGGACTTATCTTTGATATGGCAAATGATGGTCTTGAAGCCGTATCTGCCTATAAAAAAGATTATTATGACCTGATACTTATGGATGAGAACATGCCAAACCTAAATGGTATAGAAGCAACCCAGCAAATTTTAGCGTATGAGAAAATACAAAACATGCGTCATACTCCAATTGTTGCATTAACCGCTAATGCACTCAAAGGTGACAGAGAACGCTTTTTAGAAGCTGGTATGGATGAGTATCTCACGAAACCTTTAGATAAAGATAAGTTAGCACAAATACTAAATAACTTTTTAGTAGAAAAAACAGAGGAGATAAAATCATGAATATGCAACATATAGCAGACATATTAGAATTTGATCTAGAAGATGTCGAAATGTTGGTAGATATGTTTTTAACAGATGCCAAAGCCTCTCTTGAAAATGTTGAATCACTCATAGCTTCAAATGATTTTGAACAGATGAAAAACATAAGCCATGGAATAAAAGGAAGTGCTTCAAACTTAATGCTTGAAGAGATAAGAGAAGTTGCAGTAGAAATTGAAGATCTAGCTAAAACTAAAACTTCAGCAAACTATCATGCACTGTTTGAAAAACTCGAACATGAGCTTAAGACCATTGAAGCGATAAAGGTTGCAGCATGAACACTAAAGCAAAAATTCTTATAGTAGATGATCAACAGGTCAATAGAATGACCATCAAGCTCTCACTCAAAAATGAAGGCTATCTCTTTTTTGAAGCAAGCAATGGAATTGAAGCAATTCAAAAAGCTAGAGAGATAACGCCTGATGTTATTTTAATGGATGCGTTAATGCCTATTATGGACGGATTTGAAGCAACTGAAAAGATCAGAGCAATTGAGGAGATACAAAGAATTCCTATCCTTATGATTACCTCACTTGAGGAAAAAAAGGATAAAATGAAGGCATTGGAGACTGGGGTTAATGACTTTATATCCAAACCAATTGATAAAGTTGAATTAAAAGCAAGATGCAAATCCTATGCAGAGGTAAGTTCCCTAAATAAGAAGTATACTCTAGCCACTAAAAACGCTACAACAAACCTTCCAAATAAGATGGCACTTTTAAAAGATATCTCTAACAAAGGTAATATACAAGAACTTTTCTTGATCAAAATTGATAATTATGAAGCAAATGAGAATTTCTATGGAGCTGATATTGTTCAATATTTAGAGATTGAGTTTGTAAAAAGCCTCTATGGCTATACACAGGTAATTGGTGATTTTGATATCTACCATGTATCAAGTGGAAAGTATGCCCTTTTACTCAATCAAGGCATTGCATTAAACAAATCAAGTGTTGAAAGATTCTGTGCAGGTTTTTCAGAAAATATCAAAAAATCAAAATACATATATGACGAATATCGTTTTGATGTCAATGTAACCATGAGTTTCTCTTCAAGCTCACATACACTTTATGAAGATGCCAATGCAATTTTGACAGAAGCAATACTAAGAAAAAAAGATTTTTTACTCTCTTATGATGTGATTGATTCCATTAAAAATGCTCTTAAAGAGAATTTAAACATGCATAAAACAATCAAAATAGCACTAAAGGCTGATAAAATTATGCCTTTCTTTCAGCCGATATTTAACATGCAAACAAAAGAGATAAAAAGATATGAAGCGTTGATAAGAATGTTTGATGAAGAGGAAAATCTCATACCACCTGGACCTTATTTTCTTGAAGTTGCTAAAAAAGGTAAGCTTTACTCACAAGTCACTAAAGTTCTTTTTAAAAAAGTTTTAAGCAAGATTCGCTTACACAAGTGCGAAATTTCTGTTAATCTATCTTCGTTGGATATTGAAGATCATAACATGAGTGAGTATCTCTTACAACTTTTAGAAGACAATAGAGATATAACACATATGTTGATTTTTGAACTCTTAGAGGATAAAGATACCCAAGATTATGAATATGTAAATAGTTTTATATGCCGAGCACGAGCATTTGGCGTTAAAATTGCTATTGATGATTTTGGTAGTGGATACTCAAACTTTATCCGTATTATCGAATTTAAACCTGATATCATCAAAATAGATGGTTCATTGATAGAAGATATTGCACACTCAGAATCAAATAGAAAAACTGTAGAGGCAATTCAAACTTTTGCTACTAAAGTAGGTGCAAAAACAGTTGCTGAATATGTCACAAACAAAGAGACCTATGAAGTTATAGATGCAATTGGAATTGATTACGCACAGGGATTTTATATCGGAAAACCTGAGCTAGAGCTTATCGAAGAAAAAGAGGAGATGCTAGCTTAGGCGACTCCAAGGGGATAAACACACAAATAGCTTTATGAGGTTTTTCATAGGCGAGGCAATCGTTTGAAGGACTAGCTAGCTAATTCAAAAACGATTAACGAAGTCTATGGGAAACCTCATAAAGCCCGCAAAGATTGCCCTCTCTGTGCCTTCTATTTGTGTGTTTATCCCCTTGGAGTCGCCTTAAGAGCATTTCCTGCCAAATAACCACTAGCCCAAGCAAAGTGGAGGTTAAATCCTCCACAATCCCCATCGATATCTAAAACCTCCCCACAAAAAAAGAGCCCACAAAGCAGTTTTGACTCCATAGTTTTAGGATTGATATCAGAGGTACAAACACCACCAGCCATCACTTCACAGCTTTTAGTCCCTTTTGTGGCATCTATCATAAGCGTTAAATTTTTAATCGCATATGCCAATTTATGAATCGTTTTTGTGTTCAACTCTGCATTTGGAAGTTTTAAAAGTTTTATCAATTTTTTATGCACAATCCCATTTAACCAAAGCTCTACTGGTAAGTCTAATGTTGCTCTTTTTAACAACAGAGATTTTAATCCCTCAAGTGAGAGTTCAGGCATCAAATCAATTTGAATTTTCACCTCTTTCCCTCGACTCAATGCAAAAGAAGCCGTCCTACTGATATCCAAAATAGCAGAACCAGATAACCCATAATTTGTAAAAAGCAAATCTCCTCGAACTGACATCTTAGGCTTACCATCTACAAATATTTCCAAATCCGCATCTAACTTAACACCGCTAGCTTCCCTAACCATAGAATCATTTGAAACCAACTGAACCAACGATGCAAAAGGCTTTTCAATACCATGACCAAAAGAGCGTGCAAACTTGTAGCCACTCTCACTACTTCCAAGCGTAGGCATGGCAAGACTACCCGTTGCAATCACAACTGCATCAAACTCTTTATCATCAACTCTGAAAACATCACCAACATGTTTAATTTCATCCACTTCTCTAGAGAGATGGACTGTAACTCCTAACTGTTTAACTTTATGATATAAAAAATCAACAACCGTAGAGGATTGAAGTGACATAGGATAAAGTCTACCATTTGCACCCTCTACAACCTCTAAACCAAGTTCAGAAAAAAACCTCTTAGCTTCATTGGTTCCAAATCTTCTCAATGCATCTTTTACAAACGAAGGATGTTTACCGTGATAATTTTCTATCACAATCTGCTCATTGGAAATATTGCATCTTCCATTTCCAGTAGCCAATATCTTACGCCCTACTTTTGCACTTTTTTCAAACACTTCCACACTCATACCATTTCTTGCAGCCACAATTGCAGTAACCATTCCAGATGCTCCACCGCCGATAATTGCAACTTTTTTCTTCATATTTATCATGTTATCATTATAGCAAATTTATAAGGAGAAAACATGGAAAAGTCATATCTTGAAAGCATGCCCGATGAAAAAGGTTTTTTTGGAACTTATGGAGGGGCTTTTATACCGCCTGAGTTAGAGAAACCTTTTGCTGATATCAACGCAGCATACGATGAAGTCTCAAGATCATTTGATTTTATTAGTGAACTCAAACAAATCAGAAAACATTACCAAGGTCGCCCTACCCCAATCTCTTATGCAAAAAATCTTAGTAAGTTTTGTGGCGGTGGACAAATCTATCTAAAAAGAGAAGACTTAAACCACACAGGAGCACACAAACTAAACCACTGCATGGCTGAAGCTCTTTTGGCAAAACATTTAGGAAAGAAAAAACTCATAGCTGAAACTGGAGCAGGTCAACATGGTGTGGCTTTAGCAACTGCTGCTGCCTATTTTGGATTGGAGTGTGAGATACACATGGGTGAAGTGGATATCAAAAAAGAGTATCCAAATGTTCTTAGAATGAAGATTTTAGGGGCCAAAGTTATTCCTGTAAGTTTTGGAGAAAGAACCCTAAAAGAGGCTGTTGATTCTGCTTTTGGAGCGTACATTGGTGATAGTGAAAATACACTTTTTGCTATAGGTTCCGTCGTAGGTCCACACCCCTATCCTAAAATGGTGAGAGATTTTCAAAGAGTTGTCGGGATAGAAGCACGAGAGCAGATTCTTGAAATGACAGGAAAACTTCCAGATAGCATTGTTGCATGTGTTGGCGGAGGAAGTAATGCGATGGGAATTTTTAGTGGTTTTATAGATGACCCATGTAAACTTTACGGTGTAGAGCCAGCAGGAAAAGGTACAAAACTAGGAGAACATGCCGCATCTCTAACCTATGGGAAGGAGGGAATCATGCACGGATTTAACTCCATCATGTTACAAGATGATGAAGGAAACCCAGCTTCTGTTCATTGTGTGGCTAGTGGATTAGATTATCCTTCAGTGGGACCTGAACACGCACACTTAAAAACAATTGGAAGAACGATAGTAGCAACTGCAAATGATGAAGAGTGTATCGATGCATTTTACAAAACCTCACAACTAGAAGGCATCATACCAGCTCTTGAAACAGCTCATGCCTTAGCATTTGCAATGAAGTTAGCTAAAGAGAATCCAAAAGAGATTATTTTAGTAAATTTTAGTGGGAGAGGTGATAAAGATATTGATTTTGTAACTGAAAATTACGAGATACCTACGATTTAATAATTAATCTAACTATATATAAGGAAGGAGTGAAAACAGAATATATAGTTAGATTCAATTTACTTACAGATGAAATATACCAAGAAGTTGTGTCAAAGTTGTGTCAAAAATTAAAATAATTTAATAATTTATAAATTTTATACTATATTTTGCATAATATCTTATCCATGACCCAACTTGCATGCATGGCATGTCGTCCAGTTGAAGGGTGGGAAATCATACCTTTTAAATGCTCTCTCATATTTTGCACATGAAAAAGTTGTATATTTTTAGGATTTTCGATAAAAA
>JAOZKZ010000328.1 GCA_029935075.1 Campylobacterales bacterium | reverse complement strand
AAAAAACGGTTTAAAAAGTTTTTCTCTTCGGGAAGGATATTGCCTTTTATAAAAAAAATCATTAAAATTGGAACTAGCGTGATAGAGAGTATCGCTCCTCCAATCATGGCAAAGCTTTTTGTATATGCAAGTGGAGAAAACAGTCTTCCCTCTTGACCACTTAGTGCAAAAATAGGTAAAAATGAAACAACCACCAACATGAGGGCAAAAAATATCGGTTTAGCCACTTGTTTAGAAGATGAGATGATAACATCAACTCTCTGGCTTGCAGAGATAGAGCCATGCATCTTGATATGTTTGTGAATATGTTTATGGGCATTTTCAACCATGACAATCGCTGCATCTACCATCGCACCAATGGCTATAGCGATACCCCCAAGACTCATGATGTTTGAGCCAATTCCAAAAAGTTTCATCAACAAAAATGTAAATGCAACCGTAATAGGTAAAATGATGATGATAATCAAAGCTGAACGAAGATGAAAAAGAAACACAGCTGAAACAATCATAACGATAATACTCTCTTCTGTCAAAGTACGCTTTAATGTATCAATAGCCTCATCAATAAGTGATGTTCTATCATAAGTTTCAACCACTTCAACATCTTCTAAATCCAGAGTTTTTAACTTCTCTTTTATATCTTTGATAACACGATATGGATTTTCTCCAAATCGAACAACTACGATACCACCAACTACTTCACCTTGACCATTTAAATCTGCCATGCCTCTTCTGTTTGATGGGACTTCAACAACTTCGGCTATATCTTTTATCTTTATAGGTTGGGAGTTGTTATCTTTGATAGTGAGTTCTTCTAGTGCATCTGCCCCTTGTAGATAACCACTAGCTTGAACAATCTGCTCAAACCCACTCTCAAGGATAACTTTTCCACCTTTGTCATTGTTGCTTTGTTGTATCTTTTTTACTATTTCATCCGTGCTAATCCCAAACTCTACAAGTTTGTCTGCATCTATTCGTACTTCATAGTTTTTTACAAATCCACCGATGGCTGCCACTTCACTTACACCATCCACACCCAAAAGTGCGTATTTATAATAATAATCTTGAAGGGAGCGAAGTTCTTGGAGATTTTTCGTTTTTGATTTCAACGCATATTCATACGCCCAACCCACACCAGTTGCATCTGGTCCCATCGTGACAAGTGCACCTTTTGGAAAAGTTGGAGTAAGCTGTGAGAGTTGTTCTAAAATTCTATTTCGTGACTCGTAAAGGTCAACACCATCTTTAAATATCACATAGATAAGAGCATTTTCAAAACTACTCATAGCTCTTACTGTTTCGATGTTTGGCAAAGACATAAGATTTGAGATGAGAGGATAACTTACTTGGTCTTCAATAATTTTTGGAGATTGACCTGACCATTTGACTTGTACGATTACCTGTGGTGGAGATATATCAGGTAATGCATCTAAAGAAGTTTTAGAAATTGCCCAAAAAGAAGCTCCCAACATGATAAGAGTTGTAAGTAAAACTAAAAAAGCATTTTTAAC
>JAOZKZ010000154.1 GCA_029935075.1 Campylobacterales bacterium | reverse complement strand
AAAGGGAGCGAGATTGTAGTTTTCCTTTAAATTGTGGAATGGCACAAAAACTGCACTGTTGGTTACAACCCTCACTTAGTTTGATATAAGCATGGTAGTTTGAACCTGTGATAACTCTTTCTTCATTTTTGATAAGATAAGATTTTGGAGAGAAACGGTTTTGTTTGAGTTTTATAAGTTCATCAATTCTGTCATAATCCCCAACACCAGTAAAGATATCAACTTCTTTCAAATCCTTTTGAAGCTCCTCTTTATAACGCTCACTTAGACAGCCACTCATAACAAGCAGTGAGTCATCTTTTCGCTCATCATGGAGATTTAAAATAGTCTGTATACTCTCCTCTTTTGCCGCATCAATAAATCCACATGTGTTGACAATGATAACATCAGCATCAGACCCCTCATGTACGATTTCATACTCTTGAAGCCTGCCTAACATGACCTCACTATCAATAAGGTTTTTGGTGCATCCTAACGAAACTAAATGTAATTTTTTACTCATTTTTATATCCATATATTATCTATCAATCTGGTTGTACCTACAAAGGTGGCAACCAAAATGATGGTGTTTTTTATCTCTATCTCTTCGATGTGGTTAAACTCTCTATCTACGATTTCAACATACTCTACTTTTGTATCTTTTAAAACTTCCTGCATGGCTGTTTTTATGAGAGTACAATTGAACTCTTTGCCCATAATTATCTTTGTCGCAAGTTTCAGTGAAGACGAGAGTGTAAGTGCACTAACCCTCTCTTGCTCATTTAAATAAATATTTCGACTGCTCATTGCCAAACCATCGCTCTCTCTAATAATCTCACATGGAACGATTTCCACATCTAAAAAGAGATGTTTTACCATGTTTTGAATCATAAAGAGTTGTTGTGCATCTTTTTTTCCAAAATAAGCGCGTGTTGGGGAAGTGATATTAAATAGTTTTAAAACCACTTGTAACACTCCATCAAAATGCCCAGGGCGGTGATAACCCTCTAAAATAAACCCTTTTATCTTTGGAGCGGTAATGGTGAGTTCATCCTCTTCATACATGTCGTTTATATTGGGGAGAAAAACTGCATCCACGCCTGCTAGAGAACAGATTTTTAGATCTGCGGCTATTTTGTTTGGATAAGAGTCTAAATCTTCTCCTTCCAAAAACTGTGTTGGATTTACAAAGATTGAGACAATTGTTTTATCGTTTTCTACAATGGATTGTTTTATCAGGGATATGTGCCCCTCATGTAGTGCTCCCATTGTAGGAACAAAACCGACACTTTTGCCCATCTCTTTTCTGTATGTTATTAACTCTGCTGGTGTGGAAAATTCTCTCATGTTAAGTCTCTTTGATGTAATAAATCTAGATTATACACTAGATTATTTTATCTAGCATTTATCATTTACATCATAAATTTTAGGAAAAATCATCGCCTAGCAAAAAGCTAAGCTCAAATTTGTCCTAAAATTTCTAATGTAAAGCACAAACACTATATAAAACAATCTAGTGTATAATCTAGATTAGAGATATTATAGCAGATGTAGGAGAAATTTTGGATAGTTATGAATATAGCGAACTTTTAACAAAACTAAACACAAAAATAGACAATATTAAACAAATTATAGCCCCTGATAAAATAGAGGCAAGACTTGGTGAAATTACTGAAATAGAGCAGGGTGCTGATTTTTGGGGTGACCCTAAAAAAGCTGCAGTTATTCAGCAAGAGAAAAATAGAGCACTTTCCATAATGAAAAAATATAGTAGTGCAAAAAATGCGGTGACTGATGCTAGTGATTTATATGATATGGCAAAAGATGAAAATGATGATGAAACTTTAGAAGATTTATTTGGAGATGCTTCTTCATTAGAAGTTGTTATCTCTGAGCTTGAAGTGAACATGATGTTAAGTGATGAAAATGATGTAAATAATGCAATTGTATCTATTCACCCAGGAGCTGGAGGTACTGAGAGTCAGGATTGGGCTAGTATGCTTTATCGGATGTATCTTAGATGGGCTGAGAGACAAGGGTTTAAAGTTGAGGTTATGGATTATCAAGATGGCGAAGAGGCAGGGCTGAAAGATGTTACTTTTATCATCAAAGGCGAAAATGCTTATGGCTACATGAAAGCTGAAAATGGGATACATCGTCTGGTTCGTATCTCTCCGTTTGATTCCAATGCCAAACGACATACCTCTTTTTCTTCGGTTATGGTTTCTCCAGAAGTGGATGATGATATTGAGATAGAGTTAGAAGACAAAGATTATAGAGTTGATACTTATCGAGCGAGTGGAGCAGGGGGACAACATGTAAATAAAACTGACTCTGCGATACGGCTGACTCATATCGAAACTGGAGTTGTGGTTCAGTGTCAAAATGATAGAAGCCAACATAAAAATAAGGCTGCTGCGATAAAGATGTTAAAATCAAGACTTTATGAGTTAGAGATTGAAAAGAAAAAGGCTGAGGAAGCGGGAATTGAGAAGAGTGAAATTGGTTGGGGTCATCAGATACGATCGTATGTTTTAGCTCCATATCAACAAGTCAAAGATAATAGATCGAATGTTGCTTATTCTCAAGTTGATGCGATTTTAGATGGGGATATTACAAAAGTTATTGAGGATGTTTTGATATCATTTTCAGCGTAAAGGTGCGAAATGCACCCTTTCTAAATTATTGAGTAATTTCGTATCTCATAGAAGTTGTGTTTGTTTCACCTTCATCATCTGTGACTGTTAAAGTTGCAATCATATATTCTGCATCGGGATGAGGTGTAATTACCACATCAATATCTATGTTACCTATTTTAGGACAGTTACATGTATAGCCATCTTTTTTATGACACTCAAATGCCCACTCACAAGCAATAATTGTTTCACCATTTTCATCTGTATCATAGCTATCTGAACAGCTAAAAGCAACTGGTTCGCTTACAACTAAGGTTTGAACATCAGGCGTTATAACGGCAACTGGTGGTGTTTTTTCTTCAATTATAAGTTTTTTTGTGATTGGGTCACCTGTTTTTACTATGTATGGAGTTTGCGTTTTATTAGTTATCACATTTGGGCTTGTGTTTTTAGATTTTTCTATCATACTTTCACAACAAGAACCGTTTGAACTTCCGCAACCTGATAAAAGTAGAAGTAGCAAAGCAGAGCTCAATAATAATTTATTCATCGATATTTATTCCTTAAGGTTAATTTTATAGTTATCATTCTATCTTGTTAACCTTAAGGAAAGATTTTAAATGTTTAGATGCATTGATTTACAACAAACTCCTGATTTGGATATAGGAAAATTTCTACTCTTCTGTTTAAATCCATGTTTTGTGAAGAGGTATTTGGAGCAACTGGTTTATCAAAAGAACACCCTTTTTCATAAACAGGATTTTGGACTCCCCCACTCATAATCAAGTTTGCTACACCTCTAGCTCTTTTTTGAGAGAGTGTTAAGTTATGAGAGTGCGTTCCTCTGTTGTCAGTATGTCCTACAACTTGCACAATTGTTTGTGGATAGTTTTGTAAAACACCCATAAGTTTGTTTACTTTATATCTAGCTGCTGAAGTAAGCGTTGCTGAATTTGTGGGGAACATCATCTTATCTCTAAAAGTAATTTTTACAAATCTACTATTTTTTGTAACGATGATATCTTCATCACTTGTTGCTTCTGCATTTGGAGAAGTGTCAACTACAGTCTCTAGAGATCTTGCAATTTCAGCTGCTTGTTTATCCATGTTATAGCCAATAGCACCACCTATTGCAGCACCTGCAGCTGCTCCAATAAGTGTACCTTTGGTATCTTTACCCATAACATTACCCAAAATCGCACCAGCAGCAGTACCTATCGCTGTTCCATATTTTGTTTTGTCGCCTACATTGATATTTTGTGGCATTTGAGAGCAACCACTAAAAAGTAATATCGCGGCTAATGCTGAAGTTGTTTTTTTTGAAAATATTTTTGTTTTCATAAGAGTTTTCCTTAATTTGTGATTTTAATGAAGTATATCTAACTTTTGTTAATGAGAATCTATTGACAATGGTTTACGATATTTGATCTATCGGCATAAATATAGATATGGATTTTTCTATTAATATCCTCATCTGCATCTGAATTTTTATCTGAACATCCTTTTGCAAAGATCTCATCTCTTATACCAGCGTTGAAAAATAGCTCTGCTAAACTTATAGCTCTATTGTCAGAAAGATGTTGATTTTCCTGTTTTTCTTTATTATCACTTGCATGTCCGGTTATAAGTATAAAAAGCCCTTTCTCTTCTTTAAGAATAGGGGATATGCAGGAAAGTTTTGCTTTAGACTCTTTTGTCAGCACATAAGAGCCATTTCTAAAATCACTTTTATTATTTAAATCAACTTTTATATAATTATCATAACTTTTGACAAATATTGATTCATTTTGATCTCTCTCTTCTTTAGCTTGGCAGTTTTCTTTGATTTTATTTATAATTAAATTGAGTTTGTATTCGTCGCTTCCTACAACAGGTTGCTGTTTTTGCACATCAACTTGCTCTGGTTTTTGCTTCAAGCTACAGCCATTACCAAAAATGATAAATAGAAAAGTTAAGAGGAATAATTTTTGATAATTCATAACTCTAAGTATAGCAGTTAATTAATAACAGTTGTAAAATTAACCATTTATAAAATTTAAAGCATTATTTAGATAACATACCCAACTTTTTTAAACCACAAAATTATGATATACAGGAGAAAAGCAGTGTTTGAAGCGTTAACGGACTCATTTAAGACAGCAATTAACAAAGTACGATTTGCAGATGATGATAAATCACTCAAAAAAGCATTAGATACACTTAAAAAATCACTTCTAAAAGCTGATGTACATCATAAAGTGGTCAAAGACTTGATCAAAACGATTGAGATAGAGACAAAACAAGCAGGTATCGGGAAAGAGAGCTTTTTAAAATCTCTCAAAGGAAACTTGACAGATATTTTAACAACGGCTGGAAATCAAGGGTTTGTTTTTGCCTCAAAACCTCCGACAATCGCACTTATGTGTGGACTTCAAGGTTCTGGTAAAACAACCACAACTGTAAAACTTGCGAACTTTCTAAAAGGCAAAAAGAAAAAAGTTTTAGTTGCAGCTTGTGATTTACAAAGACTCGCAGCGATTGAACAACTAAAACAGTTATGTGATGCAAATGAAATCGATTTGTTTTTTGATGATAATGAAAAGAATCCTATCAAAATTGCAAAAAATGCACTAAAAAGAGCCCAAGATGGTCTTTATGATGTTCTATTAGTAGATACAGCAGGTCGTTTGGCTATCGATGAAGAGCTTATGGAAGAGCTTAGTGATATTAAAAAAGCTTTGAGTCCTGATGAAGTTTTTTATGTAGC
>JAOZKZ010000153.1 GCA_029935075.1 Campylobacterales bacterium | reverse complement strand
AGAAGCACTTATTGTGGTCTGTTCTACCAAATCGGCTGATTCTAAATGGGTAAATAAAGAGATTATTGATTTTAATATGCTTAAAAATAGGAGTTTAATTTAATGGAACATTGGGAAAAAAAAGCAAATGGTTGGGTGTTTTTATCTCATTCGTCAAAAGATTATGAAGATGTTAAAATTGTACGAAACTATTTAGAAGAAAATGGTTTTAGTGCATTGATGTTCTATCTAAAGTGTCTTGAAGATAAAGATAAAAGGGATAAAGCACAACAGTTAATTAAATGGGAGATAGAATCAAGAAATATTTTTGTATTTTGTAATAGTGAATCGGCCAAATTGTCTAAATGGGTTCAATATGAGATTAGATATGTTGAAAAATTTCCTGAAAAAATTTATAAAGAAATTAATATAGATAAATTAAAGTATCAAAAATGTACGCAATTATCAAAATTAGATGATTTAATGAATAAAGCTACTTTATTTTTTTCATACTCAATGAAAGATGAAAAAGTCGTTACACAAGTTTATGATTACTTGGTATCTTTTGGATTTAAAATATGGATAGCTTCAAAGTCTATTCAATTTGGTGATAATATCACAGATAGAATAAGCGAAGGGTTAAAAGAAGCTTCTCAATCAGGAGTTATTTTAGTATTTATAAGTAAAAAATCTTTAAAATCAAAATGGGTTTCAGCTGAAATTAGGACTGCTATAGCTTCAAATACTGTAGTTATACCTTTATTGATTGAGCATATAGATATTAATGAATTACCTATTTATTTACGAAATATACTATACCTAAATATAGCGATTGGTAATTTTGAAGAAAATATGAAAAAATTACTTGAAGCAATTAAAAATATTAGCCCATGAAAATCTTCCTAAGCTACGCCCGAACCAATAAAACCCACATGCAAGGCATAGAAAAAGCCTTATTCTCACAAATAAGAGAAAAGAAAATCACCCTATGGATAGATAAAAACAAACTCTATCCTACAGATAAGTTTGATACGACCATAGCCAATCAGATAAAACAGGCTGATATGGTGTTGTTGTTGCTAAGTGTCGATTTTTGGTCTTCGGAGTATATTCAAACCAAAGAGTTTCCTCTGATTATGCAGGAGCATAGAGATAGAGGGTTGTTGATTTTTCCTATTATTTTGGAGGATATGGCTGATTTTACTAGATACAGAGAGTTGGAGGGGATATTTGCTTGTCCGTTTAATGATAAAGGGGAGTTGACAACCATTGCTGATTTTGAAATCAAAAATAGAGCCTATAACAAGATAGCCATTAGGATTGAGTGGATTTGTCAGGGGTTATTGAAAAATCCATATAAACATCTGTTCTATTTTGAGACTCAAGATAGCCCAAACTTTTATGGTAGGGAGAGCATAGCAAAAGAGTTAGCCAATACTACGTTCAATCTAAAAGCTAGTTTGCTATTTGGCGAATCTGGGGTTGGTAAGACTTCGTTGATTTTGGCAGGGGTTCTTGCAGAGCTTAACAAAGATGACCCTTTTAGGGCTGTTTATATACGGTGTAGGGTTGATATTGTCAAGAGTCTAAAAAAGATTTTGGCAAAAGAGTTGGGTAGTGAGATTTTGAGCATCAAAGAGATACTAGAGAACTATATGATACGCAGTGGTAAAAGAGTTTTGCTTATTTTTGACCAGTTTGAAGAGATATTTATAACGGTCTCTAAACGGGAAGAGAATATTTTTTTTAGAGAGATGCTGTTTGAGATAAAGGATATTGTTGGAGTGCATCTTCTGTTTTCTTTGAGGGCTGATTATCTTTGGCGTTTAAATCCCTATAGAGATGATTTTGGAGAGCTTTGGAATCGCTCTGTTGGGTTGGAGAGGTTGGATAAAACAGATGCACTCAAAGCAATTATTCAACCACTAGATGGGGATAAGATAGAGAAATTGTTGGCTCATAAGATATATCAAGACCTACTCAATGAGAGCCAAACCCAACTGATACATACGCCATTTTTACAACTGGTAATGTTTGAGCTGTATACAAAAGCGATTGGTAGAAGTAGTCTCAACATAACCCAAAAACTCTATGATGAGTTGGGTGGTGTTCATGGGATTATCACAAACTATTTTGATGGATTGCTCAAAAAGTTTAATGCTGATGAGCATAAGAGTTTGCAGAAGCTCTTTTTTTATCTTGTTACGGACAATTTTACACGAGACTCTCTAAAAAAAAATACGCTTGAAGTAATTTTTAGTAGTAAGAATGAGAGAGTTGAGATTTATCATTTGATTGATATTTTGATACGAGATAGAGTGATTAGACATATTACCGATGTTGATGAGTATTATGAGTTGGTTCATGATATTTTGGCGCTGCATATTAGCAAACGGTTTAATCTGCGACAAAATATCAAACATCTAACCAATAGATTGGAATATTTGGAGGTTGAGGAGTCTAGTAATAGATATTTGAGTGAAAAAGAGTTGTATGAGATTATTATCTACAAAGAGCTGTTTATGTTGCAAGAGAGACATCATATTGGAATAATAAGAAATATTATCAAGTATCAGGTCAAAGTAAAAGGATGGATGGGAGAGCAAAAAGAGATATTTTATCAAATTCTATTTGAGTTTTTAGAGAGTGAGGACAATACTCTTTTTGTGTTGGCACTTCAAGCTACGATTGAGTACAAAGAGTTGATAGATTTGAATTTGAAAGAGAAAATCTATAGGATGGTTAGTCAGAAGTTTGAGAGTTTGAACAATAATGATATGCAAATATATTGGATATTGACTCTGTTGATAAAGTTGGAGATAGAGCCTACTGCTAAAGAGTTATTGATTGTTCAAGCCTTGGCTTCTGATGTTAATACTAATTGGGATATTACCCAAAAAGCTGTTCTAGTGATGTTGAAGTATGATTTTGAAAACCAAGAGTTTATAGAGAGATTGGAGAGTGATACTCTTTTTGATTTTCTCTCGCTTGGGAAGAGAGACGAGTTTGTAAGCGAGATCATTTTAGCTTATATTGAGAGTATGGGTGTTAAAGAGTATTTGGAGTATATAGTTGATAAATTTGATATTTATGCCTCGGATATGTTTGATGAAGAGGATAATGATATTTTAATCTATCAGTATGTTTTGATAGTTATGGAGTCACTTTTAGAGTATGTGGGAGATGATGTTTATGTTGTCAAAAGCTCCAGTGCTACAGAGAAGATTGAAGACAAACTAACCGAACTCTATATTATCTTGACTTTAAAAAGAGCAGATGACCATGAGTATCAAAAGCTTTTGGATAGATTAGAGGTAGTGCTTTTGGGTGGGGTGTTTGAATTTAGTGGTACGATATTGGTTGGGGCTTTTATCAATCAAGCTCATCCACCACATCTGAACAAAAAGGTGGCTTTCGACCTCTCTCCCACTATTCCAGGTGAGGCACTTGGTCGTATTGTTGATAGGCTTAGCGAAGATGATGATATATTGCGACAAAATGCCTACTCTATCTTGCAGTATAGATTTGATGAGCTATTAGAGATGGATTTGAATGGAGACAAAGAGAGAAAATATGATGAGATAAATCTGTTTATATGCTTTGATAGGAGTGAGACCCTTTTTGATGAGTTGACACTATTCAGCAAAGATATTCAAATCAAACGATTAGAGCAATATTTTGACACATCTATGGCTTATGAGCAGTTTGTTGTATGGGAAAGTTGGCTTGATGCTAGATTGCAACAGCTTAACAACACTGTAGATAAATCGCTCAAAAGTATAATGGTTGGCTCTTTTGAAATGAGAGATAAAGATTTTTGTACAATCAAGGGTAGTTTGGATAGTTTTCTCTCATTTTTCAAGATTGAGCTAATAGTTGATAAGTTGTTGAAAAATTTTGAAAGGCTAGATAATCAAAACCTAAATTCAATCAGAGATAAGATAGAAGAGGAGATTAAAAACTATCAAAATGCTCAAATCAAAAATCAAAAAGAAGATTTTAATGATTTGATAAAGGTTATTGATAGTTATAAAGAGCTTGAGATAGAGATTGAAAATCTAAACAGGGTGGATTTTTTGGCTGATATTAGAGCCGATATAAAATTGATGCAGTCGTACATAGAGGCGAAAAATATTGATATAGCATTTGACTGTTGGTTGAGCTATATAACCG
Source organism: Campylobacterales bacterium (assembly GCA_029935075.1). Taxonomy (GTDB): domain Bacteria; phylum Campylobacterota; class Campylobacteria; order Campylobacterales; family QNZT01; genus SZUA-1433. The sequence continues at coordinate 1,228 of JAOZKZ010000153.1, read as the reverse complement.
ATGTTATCTATCTGTTGGTAAAAGAGAGTGATAAAGTGAGTTTTGAGTTAAAAGAAAAACTGTTGCCAAAGATGATAAAACTCAATATGTATGACAATATAAAGACTCTTTTTAAAGATATGGTATCAAGAACCGACAAGCCAGACACTTTACTTTTAGAGAGTAGCCAAGATTGGCAAATTCAAAATACTCTTTTGGAGAGTTATTATGATTTGAAAATGGATATTCCTCTTTATCTGATTGATCGAATTCTACTTAGTTCACAAGTTAGTATCCGACAACTTACATTTAAATTGCTTATAATTAATACTCAAATTGACAAAGATATAAAGAGAGATAGAGCCTTTAAATATCTGGATAACACAAGCTTACGATTTTTTGCTTTGAAGCTTTTGGCTGAGGTTGGTGTTAAGAAAGATATTTTGAGATTGATAGAGTATCGGAGTATTCAGGATGTTGATTTTCAGGAGAGGTTGAGTTGGGGTTTGGAGGTAATTATGGGGATAAATAAATGAATAATTATAAAAAATATAAAGCATTTATAAGCTATTCAAGAAAAGATGAAAAGTTTGTAAAAAAGCTTCATACCACAATTGAAGAGTATGAAATTCCCAGAGAGCTTTATGAAAAGTATCCAAATTTACCTCAAAAACTCTCTCCTATATTTAGAGATATAGAGCAACTAAAAGCAGGAGACAAGTTACCTGTAGAGATTTTTAATAAGCTTCAAAATTCTGAAAACCTTATAGTTGTCTGCTCTCCAAGTTCTGCTAAATCTAAATGGGTTAATAAGGAGATTATTGATTTTAAAAGGATGTATGGAGAGGGTAGAATTTTTCCTATAGTCATTGATGGCATTCCAAATAGTAATGATGAAAATGAGTGTTTCTCAGAGGCTTTAAAATATGAATTTGATGATGAGGGGAATATTACTAATCAAAAAACCCATATTTTGGCTAGTAATATTATTAAGAGTGCTGATGGTAAAGAGTTTGCAAAAGTAAAACTTATTGCAGGTCTTTTGGGAATTGAGAATGATGACCTTTGGAATTTCGAAGAAAAACGACAGAAGAAGAAGAGAATATTTTGGGGTAGTAGTTGGAGTGTTATTTTTTTAATGATGGCTGGGCTTACTATTTTTAGTTTCGAGCAAAGAAATAAGGCTATAAAAAATGAGAAAAAAGCTAAAAGTTCTTTATATAAAAATATACTTCAACAAGGCATTATG
>JAOZKZ010000327.1 GCA_029935075.1 Campylobacterales bacterium | reverse complement strand
CGGAACACCGATAGCAACCAGCCACTTAAACTTATCCAAAAAATCAATATATTTTTTCATTCATATCCCTTAAAAATAGTAACCAAACTCTAACTTAACTTTATCCAACTCTTCAAACACAGACTCATCTTCAGGCGCTAAATGTGTGAAAGAAGCTTTTAACTTATACTTCTCCCAAACCCTTGTATCATACTCCACAAAAAAGATTTTCTCTTTGGTATCTAAGTCTATATCTATGCCACCAAGCACTTCAGAACTTGACAAATCATTCATGGAGAGTCTAAAACCAAGTGTTAAATCATCTGCAAAAAATTTATTGAAATCCACTTTGTCATCATCTTTTGCATCATAACGATAATACTCAGCCAAAAGCCCCAAATCTCTCTTATCCCAAAAGCTATAAAGCGTATGTTCTAAACCTACACCAAGTTCTCCATAGTCAGAAACCTTGTCATCATCACTAATCACATAAGAGAGTTCTGTTTTATAAATCGTATCGCCATGGATATAAGTCGCATATCCTAAGAGTTTATTTACGATGTAAGCATTTTGTTGAAGTTCGCCATTTTTCATAGTCATGTATCGTTGTGAATCATATCCATTTTGGTAAACAACACCATAATCAACTTGAACTTCTTCCCCTGAACCACTATATTTTAAAAACACTGAAGGACGATGTTTGTCATGTTGAGTTTGTAGATAGTCCCGATAAGGAAGTGGCAAAAAGTTATTTACCGATTCTATATCTTGCATCTGTTGCTTCTCTTCATAAAGTTTCACAATCAAAGAAATTTCAGAGTTTTCCAAATATCTTGTATAAGCTATATTCCAAGACCCAAGCTTGCTATCATAATCAAACGGGTCATCTAAAAAATCTTTGGTATTGAAAACATCTGTTAAGTTATAAAACTCCAAAGCACCCCAAAATCTTGTATTTCGTCCTATCAAAATATCACTATCTTCAAAATTATGCTGATAATAGAGGTCATTAAAATCGATATATCGTCGCTCTTTATCATCTTTGTCTAAAATGCCTTTCATCTTAGCAACAAAAACACCATCACCAACCTCTTTTTTAAGTTCAGCTTCAAGTCGCAAGGCTAAAGAGTTATCTCGTTTGTTGGCTATATCATGGTTAAGATATTGTGCTTCAAAACCAATATTTCCTTTATACTCTAACTCCCCACCAATTAAGATAAGAGGCAAAAAAGCAAATGCTAACTTTTTCACTTTTTAAGTTCTCGTTTATCAAAGTTTTTAGAATTCAACCCTGCTTTTATCATATCCTCTTTCCAAATCAGCACAGTAGATTTATCATTTTGATGGTTTTGCATCTCAATCTTTCCAACTCTCCAAATACCCTCTAACTGCTTATAATCAGAAAAAATAGCCGTTTTTAAATGCTCTTTTTTTCTATCATAATACTCAACTTTTTGAATCAAAAAATCTTTCGTATCCACCCATGTAACCTGTTTGGTATAACCAGAGTTTTTATCTTTTGGAATTCTCGCACCCTTATA
>JAOZKZ010000152.1 GCA_029935075.1 Campylobacterales bacterium | reverse complement strand
GCTATGAAAACCTAAGGAGCAGTTAGATGGCAATTACGCAATTACATAGTATTTTATTTACAAACCAAAACATGCATATTGCTGCTTCCAAACAGATAGATTTGCAAGGGCGAATAGACTTTCAAAATATTGCAGCTGCAGCTGCTGCCAATGATAAAACTAGAGAAATAGCCGAAACAAGACCTACTGAAGAGGGTAAAGGTATAGATTCCGATCGAGAGCATAACAAAGAGCGAGCTGATGAAGAGGCTGGTGAAAAAGCAGAAGAGACTAAGATAAAATTTAAAAAAACTGATGAGGATGATGATATACCAACCACGCATCTTTTAGATATAAAAGTGTAAACCTATTCCCAAATTTTCAGCGATACTTGACCGCAATACCACTATAATTTTAAATTAAAAGGTGGTTTCTCATGATGGAAAAATTATTAAAAAATATTGATAAAGAACGGATTACTACAGGGCTTGCATTGATAGCTGCTGTGGTTTTAATAGCTTGGATTGATAGCTCTTTTTTAACATGGCTATTTTTGGGTGTTGCTTTCATGTTCGCTTTTTATGAGGCGATGAAGCTTTTTGGTATTGATGATAGTTCGATGTTTGTTTATGCTTTGATTCTTTGGATTATCTCTTTCTTTTATGTTAACCCTGATGATTTGATTTTTGTTGCATTGATTGTTTATGCTTCGATGATGATTTATAAAGGTGAAGTGGATTTTAAAAAGACTTATGCATTTTTATATCCTACAAGTTCATTTCTCTTTCTTTTAGCACTTTATAAAGGCTTTGGTATGGAGAGTCTTGTCTGGTTGGTTATCGTTGTAGCGTTAACTGATACGGGTGCTTATTTTGTAGGTAAATCATTTGGAAAGACTAAGTTTTGTGAAGTCTCTCCTAAAAAGACATGGGAAGGTGTGTTTGGTGGAGTTGCTCTTGCTACGATTGTTGGTGCTTATTATGGTACACAGTTTGTATCTCCATTTCTCTCATTTTTTATCTCTTTGATTGTCTCTTTTGCTTCTGTTTTTGGTGACCTTTTTGAGAGTTATCTTAAAAGACAAGCTGGAGTTAAAGATAGTGGAAATGTATTGCCAGGACATGGTGGAGTTTTAGATCGTGTAGACGGGTACATGTTTGGAGCTGTACTTATGGTTATCGCACTTAGGGGACTTGCTTGATTCTTTTAGGCTCTACGGGCTCTATTGGGGTTAATGCTTTAAATATCGCCCGTAAGTTTGATTTGGATATTGATGTTCTTGTTGCTGGAAAGAAGATAAAACTTTTAAATGAGCAGATAAAAGAGTTTAATCCTAAAACGGTTGTAGTAGCAAACAAAGCGTCGGTTCAAGATGTAGCACATGATAATGTTCTCTATGGGGAAGAGGGAATTTTAGAGGCTATCAACGAGAGTAAAAGTGCAATGGTTGTCAATGCACTTGTTGGTTATGCTGGATTAAAGCCTACTTTGGAAGCTATAAAGCTTGGGAAAAAAGTTGCTTTGGCAAATAAAGAGTCTTTAGTAGTGGGTGGAAAATTTGTTGATACTTCAAATATCACACCCATAGATAGTGAACATTTTGGGCTTTGGTATCTTTTGAGTGATAAAAAAGTTGATAAGATGATTATTACTGCAAGTGGCGGTTCATTTCGAGATTATCCGCTAGATAAGTTACAAAATGTAACAGTTAAAGAGGCGTTAAATCATCCAAATTGGAGCATGGGTAAAAAAATTACCATTGATAGTGCAACCATGACCAATAAACTTTTTGAGCTTCTTGAGGCAAAATGGTTATTTGATATAGATAAATTAGATGCTTTTATAGAGACAAAATCAATCATTCATGCTCTTATAGATTTTAAAGATGGTAGTACAACGGCTCATATTGCAAATGCAGATATGAAGCTTCCTATTGCTTATGCATTGTTAGGAAAAGTAGAGGAGCAGATACTAAAACCTGTGGATTTACTTTCTGTTGGAAATTTAGAATTTCGTCCTATTGAATCTTCAAGGTATCCTATTTGGGAAATTAAAGATGAGATTTTAAGAAAACCACATTTAGGAGCCGTGATAAATGCAGCAAATGAGGTTGGAGTTGAACTATTTTTACAAAATCGTATATCTTTTCAAGATATTGCAAAAATTACGATAGATGCTTATGAGAAATTTCAGGATTTTATGCCATTAGTTATTGGGGATATTTTTTGGGTAGATAGTGAGGTAAGAGCCTATATCAAAAAAGTAGGATAAACCTACTTTTTAAATGTATTGTAAACTCTCTGTAAATCTTCATAGCCGATTTCACTATTTTCAGTGATAAAAGTAATCGCTTCATACGGGTCTTCATCAGTGATTTCTAGTGCCTCTTCTAGTAATGTTGCCAATGCGTCATCATCAAGCATATCTAGTTCTATTTCACTTAGTGTTCCAAGCAATTCTAGTTCTTCAACAGTCATGTTCTATCCTTAATTTGTAAGTAAATATTTTCTATTTCACAAGCATCGGTTTAAATACTAATTACTTTAGAGTTTAATTAGAAAAATTAATACTCATTGAAATAAAATTGAATTTTACATGAATAAAATTAAAGTATGCTGAAATTACTTAGGTAAATAAAAATTTTATAATATTTCATTTAAGAGGATAAAGGTAAAATCATTTAATGTTAAAAATGATATAGTCAAATGATAAACAATTAAGGGATTATATATGAAAAAAGTAATTATTGTTGCTAGTACATTGTTGCTAACTTCATCTTTGAGTGCAGAAGTGCATAGAAATACAGGGTGTGGTTTAGGAAGTATGATTATTGAAAATCAAAACACGGTAACGAAACAGGTTCTTGCTGCTATTACAAATGGAACCTTTGGAAATCAAACATTTGGTATCACTACAGGTACGCTAAATTGTAATAAACCATATACAATAGTTTCAAATGAAAAAATTGAGAAATTTGTAGCGGATAACATGGATGCCTTGGCTGTAGATATTGCAACAGGAGCTGGTGAAAATCTTGATACGCTTTCAACGCTTATGAATGTTGCAGATAAAGCAACTTTTTCAAAAGTATTAAAAGCAAACTTTTCTAAAATTTATTCATCTACTGATGTAACTTCATCAGATGTGATTGATGCGATAGCAACTCTTAGAGGATAGATTTTGTTAAAAAGAGGCATAAGTTTTTGCCTCTTTTTGCTTTTTATACCCTTTTCTCTTTTTTCTTACGATATCTCAAATCTTTACAATGACTGTTATTGGCATACACTTCTGCATTTTAAAAATGGTAAAAGTGAGATAGATGATAAAAAGTTTTTTCTCTCAGAACATGGTAAACATAATCCAAAAGCAGAACTACAAGCAACTATAAAAGCACTTCAAACAGATAAAGATAAAATATTTTGTAAATTTCCTGCCCGTGTTCAATGGATTTATAAAATGTTACCTGAACTTGAGCTAGAAGTCGGAGTATATTCTTGTCGTGAAATGGATAAAATCATAGAAGATTATAATCCGCAAACTGTTTCACTTATCTTCCCCACAGCACATATAAATTCTCCAGCTTCTATGTATGGTCACAGTTTTTTGCGAGTTGATAATGATTCAAAGACACCACTGCTTGCACAAGCGATAAACTATGCTGCCCAAACACAAGAGACCAATGGTATTTTATTTGCCTATCATGGCTTAACTGGCGGCTATGAGGGGCGGTATTCAATCACACCGTACTATAACAAGATAAAAGAGTATAACGATATGGAGCGAAGAGATATTTGGGAGTATGAATTAAATTTAAATATCGACGAGATAAAACGGCTTTTGTATCATCAGTTTGAGATTAAAGATTATTATGCGGATTATTTTTTCTTTACTGAAAATTGCTCTTATAATCTTCTGTGGCTTTTACAAGCAGCAAGAGAGGATACCAATCTTGTTGATAAGTTTGGGTTAAAAGCTATTCCTATCGATACCATTCGAGCTGTCAAAAATGATGGTTTTATAGAAAAGGTTTCATTTCGTCCCTCAAAGAGTAAGAAGATAAAAGAGATTGTAAAAAAAATTGATGATATTGACATGGCTGAGAAGTTTTTAGAAAATGGGTATAAATTTAAAGATTTAAAAGAGGAAAATCAAAAAGCTTATATCCTTGATTTAGCTTCAGAGATGTTACGATATAAAAGAGCAAAAAACAGGATTGAAAAAAAAGAGTATGTAAAAGATTTGATGACGATTTTAAAACAGAGAAGTCAAATTGATGTAAAGAGTGATTACCCAGTTTCTCAGCCAGCCCGACCACTTGAGGGGCATAAAACAAGTCGTTTACAGTTTTCAGTAGATGAGGATTCATTTTTATTATCTTTTAAACCATCTTTCCATGATGTATATGATATAGAAAAAGGATTTATCGATGGGGCTTATATCAATTTTTTTGATTTGGCTTTGAGATATGAACATGGTGGAAATCTAAAATTTGAGAAGTTTGATATTGTAAATATCAGCTCTTATGCTCCAAGAGAGACCTTTTTTAAGTCACTCTCATGGGAGATACTGTTTGGATTTGAGCGAAATTTCAAAGATGAGATGCAGTTTCAGTTAAAGGGTGGGGCAGGGTACAGCTATAAAAGTTTTGGATTTTTATATTATCTGTTTTTAAATCCAGCAGTTTATATCGAAGATGATATTTCCGTTTCGCTCTCTCCAAAATTTGGAATAATAAAAAACTTTTCAAATCTTAAAATTGGGACAAATATATATCGAGAATTTTTTTCACATGGAGAAGAGATAACCCACGCTGAGATTTTTTCGACTTACAATGTATACAAAGATATATCGTTAAATCTAAAATATGATATAACTGACGACGAAGAAAAAGCAAGTATTTCGCTTTTTTATTATTTTTAGGAAGAGTGGATGATATTAAGTATAGAGAGTAGTTGTGATGATAGTTCTATTGCCATAACAGAGATAAAAACAAAAAAGCTAATTTATCATAAAAAAATCTCACAAGAACTTGAGCATTCAGTATATGGTGGAGTTGTACCAGAACTTGCAGCCCGTCTTCATGCTACAGCACTTCCAAAGATACTTGCAGAGACAAAAGAGTATTTTCCACAGCTTAAAGCGATAGCGGTTACAAATCAGCCTGGACTATCAGTAACTTTAGTTGAAGGTGTGACGATGGCTCAGGCACTCTCTATCTCACTAAATTTGCCAATCATTGCGGTTAATCATCTTCATGGACATATTTATTCTCTGTTTATCGAAAAAGAGACCCATTTTCCACAGACTATTCTTTTAGTTTCGGGTGGACATACACAAGTTATTGAAGCTAGGGGATTTAATGATTTTGAGATTTTAGCCTCTACCATGGATGATAGTTTTGGAGAGAGTTTTGATAAAGTTTCTAAAA
>JAOZKZ010000151.1 GCA_029935075.1 Campylobacterales bacterium | reverse complement strand
TTTAGGAGTTTTTCATGAAGAAGAATTTGTTTTTATCACTATTAGTGATATTTTTCGCCTCGCTTACACAGTTGCAAGCGACACCCGTTTTTGCCAAGCAGTACAACCAAAAGTGTAGTGCCTGTCACTCAATGATGCCAACGCTTAATGCTACTGGTCAAAAGTTTTTAAGAAATGGTTTTCGTTTCTCCAAAGATGACCCAACTATGCTTTCAAATGTTTTAGATGCTAAAGATAATGCAAGTAGGCTTTTACCATTTAGTGGTCTTATCGGTATCAATACTGATACAAAAGCTCGTAAAATTGTTGAAAAAGTAAACATGTACTTTGGAGGATCTGTAACAGATACAATTTCCGCATATGCTATTACCAGATCTAACTTTAATACTAAAAATAATCACAATCTTTTTGGTGATACAAACTCAAGAGCTTTTATCCAGTATAACCCAAAAGGGAATGAGCATGTAGTAAAAGTTGGTTGGATGTATCCACTAACACAGTTTGGTAACTCTGGTAGAATGATTATGGATAATGGTCTTATGGGTTCAGGACTTGTTAAAAAAGCACCTAAAAGTGCTATAAAACCTTCTTTTGCAAAACAACCACCTCTTCCTCCAAAGCCTGGTGCAAATGCAACTCCGCAAGAGTTAAAAAAATATGCAATGATGACAATGCCAAAAGAGCCATATAAATTGCCTTCTATTAAGTCTGGTATCTCTGCTGTAAAAGGTGTAGAGTATTCATATCTTTATGATGAGAGTATCCTTTTCGTTGCAAATGCTGGTATTCCAACTTCAATGCATTTTGCTACTGATGATGATTTTCAAGTAACTGCCGGTGCACAACTATTTCAATCAGACCATGGATATAACTTTGGATTTATCTATACACATCAAGAGTTAGGAAATATTACACTTGATTCATATATGATTCCTTTAGAGAAAGATTTTTTTGATGGACAATTTACTTATGTGGCAAACTTGGTTTATACAGATAGCGATCAGTATTTTAACCCTTATTATGGGTTTGAAAATACTTTTGTTTATCAGATGGATGATGATACACAAGTTAGAGCAATTTTATCAATTGATAAAGATGAAGCTAAACAGTCAAATAGTGGATATTCGGTAACTTATAGTAAGTTATGGAGTCAAAGATACCTTGTGCATCTTTCAGGGGCTAGAATCAAAGGTGTTGCTTTTGATGAAAGTTTAGTGAAATTATCACTTTATATGTTTATGTAAGAAGATAGTAGAGGTTGAATATTTCAACCTCTATATTTTTAAATTATTTTAAACCGTTAACATATGCAGAAACTGCGTCAATTTCATCCCAAGATAAATCTGCAAGTACACTTTTCATTTGAGCACCGTATCCATACTTGTTAATACTCCCATATCTATAGTCTTTCAATTCTTTTGATAATGTAGCTGTATCCATACCTGTGATTGCTCCTGAACCCTCAAAAGCACTTTTTTCACCGCTATCACCGTGACATGTTGCACACTGTTTTGTATAAATTGCTTCACCATTTGCTGGTAACATCAAGCCTGATTTATATACTGGTGCAGCATCTGCAGCAACTAAAGTAACACTTGCTAATAACATAGAAAGGATAGTTTTTTTCATTTTTAGACCTCAATCAATTAAATTTGTCTATCATTCTACATTAACTTAACTAAAAAATATCTTTTTTTATTTAAGTTGTATAATAAAATTTTCTTATAAAAGAGATATTTCTATCTTTTTATAGTAGACTTCTTGCAAAAGACTTCTTGTAAAACTCATAAAGAAGTCTAAAGGGTATTAAAATTATGAAAAATATAAAGTTACAATTAGAGAAAGAGTTAGAAAACTATTTAGACAGTAGTGGTGAGTTTTTATCTTATTACCCTGATATGAATATTTTTACTTCAACTCTTTACAGAAAGCAGTTAAAAGAAGTTTTAAAATTTTTAGAAAAAGATAGTGAAGCTAATGCAAAAAGTTTTGAGTTGTATCTCGACACCATAATCATCAATATGCACACTAAGGTTAAAAAGTATAAACAGTCTATCTATTTTGATAATGAAAATATAAAAAATATAGAAAACCAAGGTTATAGCATACCGTTTTATATTGATGAAAAAAAGAGTGTTTATATACTTTTGGGTTTAGTGAAGTCTGAAGTTAAAGTATAAAGATATCATAAAATGTAATATTACTTCAGTTGTGAACAAATATTGCAATTTTTATCATTTATAACATTTTTTTATAAAAAACTTTAATTTTATATATGAAATTAAAGTTTTTACGATACAATACTATTTGATATTTATTAAGTTTTAGAGTTAAGATAATAGAATTAAGGATAAGTTATGGATAAAAAATATATTGACAGTATGCTAACTGAGATGGACAAAGATTTATCTTCAAAAGGTTTTAGTAGAAGAGATGCTATGAAATTAGCTGGTATTTCTGGTGCAAGTTTGATGATGGGTGCTTCCCAAGTTCATGCTGCAACTGAAGAGAGTGCACCTAGCTCTACTTCAGAGGCTAAAGGAAAGATACTAATCGTTGGTGGTGGTCTTGCTGGTTTGTCAACTGCTGCAAGATTAACACTCAATCTTGCAGATCCTGATATAACTATCATTGAGCCTCAAGCTTTATCTGCGACTTATCAGCCAGGTCAAACATTGGTTGGTGCTGGTATTTGGGAAGAGAGCGATTTAGTTTATAAGAGAGATGACTTTATGCCAGATGGTGTAAAACTTATCGAAGATAAAGTAATAGATTTTGATCCTAACCATAACAAAGTAACAACGGCAAAAGGACAAGTAGTAGAGTATGATTATCTAATTATGGCTACTGGTTTACAACTTGATTTTGAAAGTATTAAAGGTTTAGAAGAAGCAGGTCGTGCTTACACAGCTGGTGATAACTCAAAACTTCTTAAGGCTTTGGGTGATGATGGTATATGTTCGATTTATACTCACGAGGGGGCTACTAAAACTTGGGAGCAAATGCAAAAGTATATAGCTCAAGCAAAGTCTGGTAAAAAAACAAAATTTCTTTTTACGCATCCAAGTACACCAATCAAATGTGGTGGTGCTCCTAAAAAAATTATGTATCTTACAAACGCTAGACTTAAAGAAGCAGGGGCTAGAGAAAATGCAGAGCTTGTTTTTTATCCAAATGGTGGAGCAATGTTTGGTGTACCTGAATATCATGATGCGATACTAGCACAGTTTAAAAGAGAAAAATTTGAATGGCATTATAGACATAACTTGATAGAGATAGAACCTGAAAATAAAATTGCAGTATTTGATTCTAAATGGCAAGAAAAGGGTGAATGGGATCCTATGATGAGAGAGTTTGAGGTTATAGCTAAACATGAGAAGTTAAGAGTTCCTTATGATTTTATACATATCACTCCTCCTCAAATAGCGCCAAGAGAAGTAAGAGAGTCTGATTTAGGTTCAGCTGGTGGCTGGGTACCTGTAAATAAAGAGACACTCCAACATGTTAAATTTAACAATATATTTGCTATTGGTGATATTGCTCAAGTACCTATGGGTAAAACGGGTGGTTCTATAAGAAAACAGTATAAAGTACTTGTAGATAACTTGATAGCACAAATGGAAGGGAAAAAATTACCATCTAAGTATGCTGGTTATACAGTTTGTCCATTGATAACAAGTATTGGTACTGTTATGCTAGCAGAGTTTGATTGGACTGTTACACCAACACCTTCATTCCCACTAGATCCTACTGTTGAGAGATGGGTTCATTGGTTGATGAAAGTATATGCTCTTAAACCTATGACAATGTACGGAATGATGTCTGGTAGAGCATAAGTTTTAACTAGAGAAGGAAGCTCTTCCTTCTCTCATATTTCTATATTTTTTCACAAAATCTTTATATTTAGGACTTTTATATGCAAGTAAACTTTGAGTTTGTAATCTATGATGAAACTCTTGATAAATTTGAACTAGATGAAAATATCTACACTTTAGAGTTAAATGATGAGCAAACACAAACCTATAATCTTTTAAAAAGTACAGATTTGCATCTCTATAATTGGTTTCAAGAATCTGAATTTTTTATAAATTGGATAAAAGAAGAAGTTTATCCAGATAGTATAGGAAAAAAGATAGCTATCAGTGTTATAGATGAGATGCTGTTTTTAAGATTTTACTTTTTTAAAGTTACAAGTGGCGATGCCCATTATGAATATTTTAAAGAACTTTTCAATATCCACCATGAGATAGATTGGCAAGAGAGAACAGAAGTTGGAGAAGAGATTTTAAGACACTTAATGGTTAAGCGACAAGAACTTATAATCGATTTAAAAGAAGATGAAGAAGTAAGCGAAAGTAACTCAGAAGTAGATTAAGTAGTTTTCAATAGGTGTATTTGAAAAGCTTATTAGTTATTTAGGTAGAATTATAACTTTTTTTTATGAGACCTAAAATATTTAATATAGCTTTTAATTATGCAATTTACATAATTTATGGTATACTATCCCTTTGTAAAAAAAATTATAATAAATTATACAAGGAGAGAGTATGGATAAAGCGTCCGAAGTAGAAAAATCTATGTCTGTAAGCAGAAGAGATTTTTTTAAAAAGACAGCCTCTGTTAGTGCCGTTGCTGCTGCAAGTATGGTAGCACCAAGTGCATTGCTTGCTAAAGATGATGAAAATATCATTCATCATACTAAATGGGGGTCTTCTTTAGGAGAAGAGTGTAACTATATGCCTTATGGTATGCCATCAAAGTATGAGCATAATATAGTGAGAAGAACATCTGCCCTTATGTCATCAGCTGGAGATATGCACGCTGCCATATCTATGACTCCACTACACGCACTAAGTGGTATTATCGTACCAAATGGTTTACACTTTACTCGTACCCATAATGGTGTAGCTCATGTTGATCCAAATAAGTTTAGACTTATGATTCACGGTCTGGTAGAGAAGCCAATTGTTCTAACATTGGAACAGTTAAAAAGATACCCAAGCGAAAGCAGAATTCTATTTTTGGAATGTCCATCAAATAGTGCTGCTGAGTGGAAAGGTCCACAGTTTGGTACTTTACAGTTTGTAAAAGGAATGATGGCATGTTCAGAGTGGACAGGTGTTCGTTTAAAAACAATTCTTGATGAACTAGGTCTTAAGCCAGAAGCTAAGTGGATGCTTGCTGAAGGTAGTGATGGTTCTGAGATGAGTAGAACAGTTCCTATTGAAAAAGTATTAGACGATGCTATGATAGTTTGGGGACAAAATGGTGAAGCACTGCGTGAAGAGCAAGGTTATCCAGTTCGTTTGATGTTACCAGGTTGGGAAGCAAACCTTTGTGTTAAGTGGCTAAAAAGATTAGAATTTGGCGATAAACCATGGTATGCAAAAGAAGAAACTTCTAAATATACAGC
>JAOZKZ010000326.1 GCA_029935075.1 Campylobacterales bacterium | reverse complement strand
GATTATCAAATATTTATATTTTTAGGTTTACACAGTTAGATTTACACTCTCAAAAAAACCAGAACTAGCATCAGATACCCTACCCCAGTTTGAACTTATCAGCACAACTCAAAAACCTATCTCTTCACAAAACTACACAGAAAAACCATTATTGATTCACTTTTGGGCAACATGGTGTCCTGCATGTAAGCTAGAAGCTTCAAATATTGAGAATATCTCCAAAACCTATCAAGTCATTACCGTTGCTGTAAATTCTGGAAGTGATGCTGAAATAAATACTTTTTTAAAAGAGAAAAAATTAAGTTATGATGTTATCAATGATAACGAGGGAAAATTTGCTTCAAAGTTTTCAATCTCCTCATTTCCAACTACTTTTATCTATGATAAAGATGGAGAGATTAAATTTTCAGAGGTGGGATACACCTCTACATTGGGGTTGAGACTTAGGATGTGGCTAGCTGATTAAAACTTTTTACCAATATAATAATCATAAACCCACTTTGCAACCGCATCTAACTCTTCATCAGTAAGTTTACCTTTTTGTGAGGGCATCACACCAAATTTTTCAAGAGCCATAGCATGACACATGCTACTCTCAACATCTGGATTTATCACATAATCTTTGATAAATGCTACAACAACACCACGGTGAATCATGTCATCTATGTCGTCAACTATTTTGATATTTCCTTTTAATTGATTTGAGACTTCAATCATCGGAGGGGCTTTAAGCGTACCTAGTTTTTTGAGTGTCTCTTTTTTACTTATCATCTTTACATGACAAGAGGCACAAGCCTTTTCATATACTTTTTCACCATCTATGGCTAACAGCGAGCTTACTACAAGTGTGGATAAAATTAAATGTTTCATGATATTAGTATAACAAAAATTTATATTTAATGCAATACTTTATAAGGAATCGGGTCACTAAATCCTGCTTTTTCAAACCCATTAAGCCTTAACCTACAACTGTCACAAACTCCACAAGCCTCATCACTTGACTCATAACAACTCCATGTATCTTCCAAAGGTACTTTTAACTTAGTGGATTCGCCAACTATCTGCTCTTTTCTAAGATGCACCAATGGAGTTTTGAGTTCAATTTTAGTTTCAGGTTTTGTTCCTTCATCAATGGCAGATTCTAACTTTTGGATAAAGCTATCACTACAATCAGGATAGCCACTACTATCTTCTTCAACAACACCTATATAAATAGCCTCAGCACCCTCTTTTTCCGCTAAAGCAGCGGCGATTGATAAAAAGATACCATTTCGAAAGGGAACATAAGTCACAGGAACACCTGGCTCAATTCCACTTTTTGGAACTTCTATGGTCTTATCCGTCAATGCAGAACCACCAATCTCTTTAATAAAGTGCAAGTCTAACTCAACAATCCTAAGAGAATTTAGACTATTTGCTATCTTTCTAAAGCTTTCTAACTCTTTTTTTTCTGTTTTTTGCCCATAATTAAAATGCAGAGCTATGATCTCATGACCATCTCTAAACTTCGCTATATACGAGCTTAAAGCACTATCCATGCCTCCACTT
>JAOZKZ010000150.1 GCA_029935075.1 Campylobacterales bacterium | reverse complement strand
CGTTTTATGCATGTAAGTGAGTTAATTCGTATGGGAGCAAATATCATACTAAGTAATCATACTGCTATGGTTGAGGGAAAAAACGAACTCAATGGAGCAGATGTCATGGCTACAGATTTAAGAGCTAGTAGTGCTTTGGTTTTAGCTGCACTTGTGGCAAATGGGACTACAAGAGTACATAGAATTTACCATCTTGATCGTGGTTATGTTGAGTTAGAGAAAAAACTTCAACAGCTTGGAGCAAAGATAAAACGCCTTAAGGAGTAAGCTTATATCCTTGTGTTATAATCTATAAGAATTAAAACACAAGGATACAAAATGGTAGAATATGGAATTACAACGCTACAAACCAAGCCAAGTTTATTTAAAGAGATGACTGTATCTAAAATTGTTGATAAAAGAAAACATGAAGCTATAGGATATTTTATATCTGCAAAATATGAAGATATGATATCTGATGTGATTAAAAAAATTGAAAAAAAAGAGAAAGTTGAAAAACTCAAAAGACTAAAAGAGCATCAAGATTTGGAGTTTTTGGAACTAGGAGTTGATGATGGACTTAAATAGAGGGGATATTGTTGGCATCAATTTAAACCCTAAAAAAGGCGAAGAAGTTGGCAAAGTTAGACCGTGTATAATTATCTCAGATAATGACTCAAATCAAATTTTAGACACAATCATAGTGATACCATTATCAACCAAACTCATTGATGATATGTTACCTTTTAGACTTAGATTAACACAGCGTGATAAACTACATCAAGATTCAGATGTTTTAATCAATCATGTTAGAACGATATCAAGTAAAAGAGTCACTTCATTTATAGGTAAAATTACCCACCAAGAGTATAACTCTATAATTGAAAATCTTTGTAAGAATTTTTAGAGTTTCACTATCTTATCACTTGCCCATGTTGCTAAATCATCATCATGGGTAATGAGCAGTATCCCAACACTATCCAAAAACTTCATCAAAAGCCTCATAACATCCAGTTGAACCACATTATCAAGTGCAGAAGTTGGTTCATCTGCTAAAATCAAATCAGGTTTCATCAAAAGAGCTCTTAAAATCGAACAGCGTTGGAGTTGACCACCACTTAATTCATGCGGTTTTTTCTCTAAAAGCTCTGGCTCTAAATCAAGCTTTTCCAAATAACTTGCAATCTCTTGTGTATCTGCTACCTCTTTTATCTGAGAAATGATCGCGTAAGTGGGATGAAAAGAGCTATAAGGGTCTTGGTAAATTTGTGCTATTTTACTTTTTTCTATGGTACCATTTAGGGGTTTTATCATACCCGTTATCAACTCAAAAAGCGTACTTTTACCACTTCCACTCGCACCAACAATAGCAATCACTTCCCCCTTTTTTAGAGTTAGTGAAAAGTTATCATAAAGAAGTGGACTCTCTTTGTAGCCAAAAGTAAGGTTTTTTATCTCTAAAATGCTCAAGCTCGTGTCTGCCCATTTCCATATACTTTATATTTGTATGTTGTCAAATCATTTATCCCCATTGGTCCACGAGCGTGAAGTTTATTTGTACTGATTCCAACCTCTGCACCAAATCCAAACTCTCCACCATCGGTAAATTGTGTACTGGCATTGAGATAGACACATGCCGAATCCACACCATTTAAAAACTGCTCTGCAACCGAATAATTTTCCGTGATAATCGCATCCGAATGTCCTGAGCCGTATTTTGTCACATGGGCTACCGCTTCAGTAACATTTTCAACAATTTTAATAGATAAAATATTATCTAAATACTCTGTTTCAAAATCTTCCTCATCTGCCAAATCAACTTTGATAATTTCCCTACTCTTTTCACAACCTCTAAGTTTTGTACCATGCTTATCAAATGCTCTTTTTAAGATTGGTAACATCTCTTCTGCCACCTTTTGATGTACTAAAAGTGTCTCCATAGCTCCACAAATCCCAACCCGTCGGCATTTTGCATTGATACAAATATTTAACGCTTTTTTAAAATCAGCATCTTCATCTATATAAGTATGACAAAGTCCTTTATCATGTTTTACAACAGGAACCGTTGCATTTTCACTCACATGTCGTATAAGCCCCTCTCCGCCTCTTGGGATGATCAAATCAACATACTTATCTTGTTTTATAAGATAGTTTACACCCTCTCGCGAGCTATCTGGAAGAAGCGATATCATCTCTTTTGGCAAGTTATTTAACACTAAAACATCTTGAAGAATAGCAGCAATAATTTTATTTGAATTTTGTGCCTCTTTCCCACCTTTTAATACACAAACATTGGAGCTTTTAAAACAAAGTGCTGCTGTATCACTCGTAACATTTGGACGACTCTCATAAATGATACCAATCACACCGATAGGAACAGTGACTTTTTGAATATTTAATCCACTATCAACTTTCCAACCCTCAATTACTCGATTTACAGGCTCTTTAAGTCCTGCAATTTGCACTATCGAATCTGCCATAGCCATAATGCGATTTTCATCCAAAAGCAATCTATCTTGAAGTGCAGCAGAGAGGTCCTTCTCTTTTGCATAATCCATATCTTTTTTATTTTCTCTCCCAATAAGACCAGAGTGTTCTTTTAAAGCTTTAGCCATTTGAAGTAGCAGAGAATTTTTAACACGTGGTTCCAATGTTGCACAAATTGCACTCGCCTCTTTTGCTTTTTGTAGAAACAACTCCATGATAACTCCTTTATTTTCAGAAATTATATCAGAACTTAAGAAAAACCTGCTATAATCTCGCATTAAATTTTAGAATATACAAGGATTTTATATGGCACACAAGAAAGGTCAAGGTAGTACCCAGAATAATAGAGACTCACAAGGTCAGAGACTAGGCGTTAAAAAGTTTGGTGGAGAATTCGTAAGAGCGGGTAACATTATCATCAGACAAAGAGGTACAAAAGTACATGTTGGTAACAATGTTGGTATCGGTAGAGATCATACGATTTTTGCATTGATAGATGGACATGTTGAGTTTAAAAAAATAAGCAAACAACAAAATAAAGTTTCTGTAGTTCCAGTTTCTGCATAAATTTTAAACAACTAAAGGGTTAGCTTCATTTGAGGCTAACCCTTTTTTTTATGTCAAAAATTACATTCAAAGATAAATAATACTTATTTTAACCCTCCTAAAACTTAATATCTTTTACTAAGTCAATATTTTATTACATATTTACACATATCGTGCTATCATTTCAATGTTGGGCATCTCTCATATTAGGTGATACTGATAGAAGCCCTATACATTATTTCAAGGAGGAAATTATGAGAAATCTAAAAACTGCGTTGTTGGCTACTGCCATGGTTGTAAGTGTTGCGAGTGCGGATTGTTGTGTGACTAGTTGCTGTACGGTCGTTAAATGTGTTCAAGAGACTGTAAAATTAGTACCTTACCAAGTTTGTGAAACAGTATGTGTACCAGTCACAGACAGTTGTGGTAATGTGATATGCTACAAATATGTTAATCAATACACTACAAAGTATAAAAAAGTAGTTGTAAAAGAGACTGTAGACTGTTGTTGTTGCAGATAGAGTTAAATAATCCTAGTTAATGTTTAACTAGGATTATTTAGTGTGTGGCTATTAGTTACAGCCACATCCTCCGCCACTTCCACCATGGTCATGACCTTTATCTTCTTTTGGAGCTGCAGCGGCTGTAGTTGAGCATGCACTTACTCCTGGAGCTGTTGTTGGTTGAATAGCTTCATTATCTACTCCACCCTCTTCATTTATCTGTTCGATATTTGCCCACAGTTTTTCTGCTGCTTCTTGATATCTTTTTGCTGTTTCGCTACTTGGGTCATGGAACACTATTGGTTTACCATTATCTCCACCCTCACGAATTGCTGGCTCAATTGGAATCTCTCCCATAACAATAGTCTCAAATTTATCTGCTAGTGGCTGGGTTGTCCCTTTTCCAAAGATATCATACTCTTTTCCACTCTCAGGACAGATAAATCCACTCATGTTCTCAACAATACCTGCTATCGGGATATGAAGTTTTTTAAACATATCTAAACTTCTTTCCGTATCATCAAGTGCAACTTGCTGAGGCGTTGTAACACAAATACCAGTCGTAACAGGTACACTTTGAGCAAGAGTTAGTTGTGCATCGCCAGTTCCTGGCGGCATATCGATAATCATAACATCTAAATCGCCCCACATGATATCTTGAAGCAGTTGCTGGATTGCTTTCATGATCATCGCCCCTCTCCAAATAAGAGATTGACCCTCTTCCATAAGTGAACCCATAGACATAACTTCAACACCATGACTTAACATTGGTTTTACTTTGTTTCCTATGATTTCTGGTTGTTGTTTATCTAAGCCCATCATACGAGGAATGTTTGGTCCATATATATCTGCATCAAGAAGCCCTACTTTTTTGCCCTGCATTGCAAGTGCTACTGCTATATTTACAGTAGTTGTTGATTTACCAACTCCACCTTTACCAGAACTCACCATAACAAAGTTCTTCACATGTGGTGCTATATTTTTACCTTGTGAACTTGACTGTTTTGGCATTTTTGGTTTAGTGATAACGATATCAATACGAGTTGCTCCTAAAAGCTGTATCTTTTTAGTAATCTCATCTTTTAACTCTTGCTCAACTTCTGGAGCTGATGAGCTGATATCTATCTCTACATATACACCATCGGCATTTGCCTCAACTGCTTTTACAAATCCAAAATCAACGATACTTTTCGTAAATCCTGGATACATAACTTCTTTTAATTTCTCTTCAACTAACTCTTTGTTCATATATTCCCCTATATCTAGTTTTAAATTTTATCCTCGATATTGTACCTAAATAGTCCGTAATTTTACAAAAATTAACTAAAAAAAAGCATAAGAAGTGTATACTTTGGTAACACTTCTTGTAAAAAGGACAAAATTTGCCCGATTTATCACTAATTATCTTATCAGCAGGAAATTCTACTCGCTTTGGATGTCAAGTCAAAAAACAGTGGATTAGAGTTGAGGATACACCTCTTTGGCAAAAAGTAGCTAAAAGATTTACAGACCACCACAAATTTTCTGATGTTATTATCACCGCAGGTGCCAAAGAGATACATTATATGAAAAAGCATAGTGACCATACATTTATAGTAGGTGGGAAAACAAGACAAGAGTCTTTGAAAAATGCTCTCTCTCTTGTTAAAACTTCTCATGTCATAGTAACAGATGTTGCAAGGGCATGTATACCGTCTGAGATGATACAACGCATAATTGACTCAAGAGATAAAGCAGACATTATAGTTCCCTATTTAAATGTGAGTGATACAGTTGTCTATAAAAATGAAACGATTGATAGAGATGAAGTAAAGCTTATTCAGACTCCACAACTATCAAATACGGCAGTTTTAAAAGAGGCTTTAGAGCAAAAAGAGATTTTTACAGACGATTCTAGTGCCGTAAAATCCATAGGTGGAACAGTTTTTTATGAAAAAGGTTCAATAAAAGCTAAAAAAATTACAAGATATGACGATTTAG
>JAOZKZ010000149.1 GCA_029935075.1 Campylobacterales bacterium | reverse complement strand
AGGTAAAAACCCTTCAACACTAAGCTATATCAATGCCGTAAAAGAAGCCGTAAGATTAGTACACAAGAGATCTAAATATATTATTTAGTCTTATTCATAAACCTTTACAAATGAAACTTTTCCATCAAGACCACTTCCTCCACCTGAAATTTGATGAAATTGCATCGTGATACCTCGTGCACTTACCTCACCAGATAGCTCTGTTTCAAAACTACTAATACATAGTGGTTTTGTGAGAGTTGCAGCTGCTATATCTATAACAACCCAATCATCAGAACCATCATCACTAGAGTCACTATAAAGCTCTATCAAAGTTGTTTTTTTAATACCTGGAAAAAGCATTACAGATGATATTTCATCGTTTTCACATCCATCATCACTACTACAATTTATCCCACCAGCTTTATAAGTGCTACTAAAAACACCACTCTCATCTCCCTCACAACCAGCATCTTCAAAAAACACAATATCTTGTTGGTCAAAATAGTGTGGCTCATCAGCTAATATACTTTGAAGAATATCCGTTTGTTCTTTCTCATGCTCATAAGAACCAAGACATAGCGTATCATCTGTATGTTTTCCACTAAATACAGTTTGCGTATGTGGTGCTCCATTGAAAATTTGTGTTTTTACTTTTAATAATCCGTCATTTCCATCGTCAGATTCTGAGCCGCTACCATCTGAAGTTCTCTCATCATCACAAGCAAAACGAAATGCTAGAAGAGGAATAGCTCTGTTTTCTATATTAAAAATCGAGTAAGGATTTGACTCATTAAATATTTTCATTTGGGGAACTGTCATATCATCTGTCGCATCATCAATACCTACATCATTGATACCTTTGTGAGGTGTTGCTAAGGTATAGATATTATGAATTTTTTTACTAGCTTTATAAAATATGTCTGTTTTATCTTCTTGGTTTTTATGTCCTTGACTTACAATATATCGAAGATCTAAACCACCCATACTATGTGCTAAAGTAACAAGTGAGTTATCTGCGATATTTGTTTCGCCATTTATATATTGTGCTAACTGTGTTGCTCTTACCGAAATAGAATCTTCTTCACCAACACTATATCTATATACATTCCACTCTTTTTGATTATCTACTATAAAGGCGGTAAAAATATCCCAAGACTCTACACTTCCTTTATATCCATGAGCGAAGAGTATATTGTTGTAGTAGGCATCATCCGATGCTTTGACGGTATAGTTGTATGTGGTGTTTTTTGTTAAGTTTTCATCTGTAAAGCTTGTAATATTTTCATTAACAACGGCTATAAACCTTTCATTACGAAAGATTTTAAAACCAGTTTCGTCATCTGAGTTATCACTCCAACTTATCGAAACTGAGTTTATGGACGGTGTTAAGAGTAAATTGCTTGGATTGTTTGGAGCAGCTAAAAGTACTGCTGGTAGTAAAAGTAGGTTTTTTATCATGATAGGTCTCCTTTTCTATAAAATACTAGTAAACATTTGTCACCTAGTATTTTATATCTTATTGTTATGAGTTACTATCTATCCTTAACACAACGAACATGCTTCTTACCGCTCTTAGCCATATACCCATTACTAGCAGAGTGGAAGTCACCAAACCATGCACTAGTGTCAGTTTCCTTAGCGGTAGTAGATGACCAATAATAAGCATTATTTACATGGATAAAAGTATCGCTGATAGCAGGTTCACTTTCACTTATATCGATTATGCTATAAAGTTCGTTGATATTTGGAAGTCTCCAGTTTGAATCTCCTGCAAAAGTCATATCTTCACAGTGATTTATCGCCTCTTGCCATGTGAAATCAACACTTTTATGCGAGAAGTCATCTTGCCATACTAGACCCGTTGTTGTGTCATGTACAACTTCTAAGGTATTATCTCTCACAAGGTTAGATTCTGTACTTGTAAGTCTAACACATCGAATATATCTTTCCATACCATTCTGCCCTGGACTTATATCACCGTGATCGAAGGTGATGTACCATCTATTAGAAGGCCAATAATCATAGATTGTAGAGGACCAGTATTGTCTATTAATGACATATTTAAACTCTGCATCTATAGCTGAATCAACCGCTCCTTTATCGACGATGTAAAATAACTCTTTTATAGTGGGAAGTCTCCAGTCCGTAAAAGTTCCCAACTCAAGTGCTTCACAATAGTCAACCGCACCTTGCCAACCACCATCATCACCATTTGAATCGGCACTTTGCGCTGCTTCATCATCTTGCCACATAAGTCCCGTTACATTATCTGTAACTATCTCTTTTGCATCATCTCTACTATAGCTTCTTGTTGCACCTTTTTGATAATCTCCATCATCATTATTTGTGTAAGATGTTGTTTGCCCTGTTTTTGGTAATGGCATAGGTTCATCATCAGTTGCCTTAACCGTATATTTATAAGTACTATTTTGCACTAAGCCTATATCTGTAAAACTTGTACTATCTTCATTGACAATAGTTATAAGTTTATCATCTCGAAAGATTTTAAAGCCAGTTTCATCGTTAGAGTTATCCTGCCAAGTAATATATATAGATAACCCACCAAATAGTGCTTCAAGTTGTAAGTTACTCGGGTTGTTTGGTGCTGCCAAAAGACACATTGGTGTTAGTAGTAATAGTAATCTTTTCATCATGATGGTTTTCCTTTTTTATAATATATCCATATATTAAACTTAAGTAATTATAATATAAATTTTATTAAAAAAAGTTTAATCTTTAGACACTTTTATCATTTTGGCAATCAATCCCATTTATCGTTGTATGAGATATATTTGTTATTTTGGAAGTTTCATGAGCATTTAAATTAAGTGAAAAACACTTGACTAATCCTCTAAATTTACGCTCAGATATGATGCTTTTTTAGCTCTTAAAGTTTACCAAACCCTATTTATTAATATATAAGTATTTTTTTGGTTGACAATTATATGATATAGCTTATGTTAACACACAAAGCTATATCGATACTTATGTAAATATACTATTTAGTCTCATTTGCATCAGATGCATCTAGCTGCTCTTCTTCTGCAGCTTCTGATTTTCCCTCTTCTTTCTCTTTAGGTTTTAGCTCGTCCATCTCCTCTTTCAACTCATCATACTCTTCTTGTAACTCATCAAGTTCCTCTTGAAGATCAAATGCTTTTTCATCTAAATCAGCCATAGCTGCAATATTTGTACCATGTTTAAAAACTAATTCTCCACCCTCTTTACCTTGATGAAGTGTTGCAAAAACAAACCCCACCAATGCTAACATGTAGAGTACTTTCAAAGCACCACTTTTTGTCACATTTAAAAATTTTAAAAATAGTAAAACAAGTGAAGCATATGCAAGATAAATACCTAAAAGTTTATGCTCTTTTAAAACCTCTTTAGCATCGCCAGTCATAGCACTCCATGCTTCTGAACCATCCACTTTTCCTGTGAAAAATGCACCAAATAAAATGATGACTAAAAGTGTTAACAATGACAAAGAGACAACTGAAACTGCTCTTTTTCTCATAAAAAGGTTTACAAGCTCTAAAAGTAATATCACAACAGGAAGCACTATCGCAAAATGCACAAGTGGAGGATGAAGAAGAACTGGAAGTTCAAACGGTAGGGTTATGGGTATATCAATAGCTGGTAGCATATCAAATTCCTTTTATTATAATTTCTTATAATTGTACAAGGAATTTGATAAAAAAGGGCTTATCTATAATCGTTAATGTTTATATCCGATTTAATTACCCTAGCAGGCATACCAACAGCCACAGAATTATCAGGTATATCTGTTACTACAACAGCATTTGCCCCGATAACACAATCTTTTCCAACTTTAACAGGACCGACTACAACACAACCGGCTGCAAGTTCAGTATTGTCACCAATGACTGGTACTTCGTACTTTTTACTGGTTCCACCAATAGTAACATTTTGACCAATAGAGACATTTTTACCAATGACAGCACGGTGATGGATAACCACACCAATACCACCATAACCTAAAAGCGAACCTTTACCAATCTTCGCACCCATGCCAATATGTGGACCAAAGACAATCCTAATAAAAAACTTTATCAATGTCGGCAAAACAGGAATCTTTTTATTGTGTAAAAACAGCCCAAAATTATAAATCATCAATACTAACTTACCCATGTATATCCTTTAGTAGACTTCTTGTAAAACTCATAGAGATTGAGATGTTTGTCAGAGTGTATTAATTTTTTAAAATCAAAATTGAGTAATAGCCGTAGCTATTGCGATGTTTTCATTTTTAAAAAGTGATGTGCTCTGACAAATATATCTTCTCTTATGAGTTTTGCAAGAAGTCTAATTATCATATCGTCTTATTTAGACACTTCGCCAATGATTTCTTCAACCGAAGCAATCTTACTCTTCAAACGACCCATATGCCCTTTTCGTATATCCATCTTGAGCGAAGAGTAAACTCTATTTGAGTGTGGTTCAAGTATCATATATGCATCTTGCACAACTTCCAAAGCCTCTTCAACCGTGTAAGTTTCGATGATAGTTCCCATAGGGGTCAACTGATACTCATACTCACTCTCATCAATCATCTTTATAATCTTTGAAACATACTGGGCTACACTCTCACCCTTGTCCGTTGGAAACATTGAAAATTCAAGTAATACTGACATGTTTACTTCTTATTTTTTTTGCGAGATGCTTTTGCCATCTTTGATTTTTTCTTTGATTTTGCTTTTATAAGAGCCATATTTGCTGCTTTTCTAGCATTTATAACTTGCTGGTCTACATCTTTACCACCCTTATAAACCCCTGCTTTTGCCTGCATCGCTGCTTTTTCTTGATTGCCATAATAAGCCATCTTTTTACCATTTGCCATATCTACACTTGATGTGTTTTCTCTACTCATTTTTTACCTTGTTTTTTTTTATTTTGAATTTTGTGGATTACTAAAGGAAAGGAGGATTTATATCATGTTTATGTAGATACCAAGCAACATACGAAGCGGCAACTACCACAAATATAATACTGAAAAAAATCAAATTATAACTCATTTTAAATTCTCCAATTCTATTTTTTGTACACTTAAATTTACAAGGTTGAAAACAACCCCTAAAACAGCATAAAAAGCCAATACAATAAAGGCTATTGTCAATACATATTGATTAACAAACATAGTTATTTTATCATAGTTGGTTAACAGATATGCATCACCGCCAACCAAACCAGCAAAAAACATCAACTTTGTTTTCACTATATCAACATTTGCTCTTATTATATCTATTTTTTCTCGTATTTCCATTGTTAACACTCCTTAACAGAATAATGATAACAAAATTTTACCTTTTATGCTAATAATATTTCATTTTGAAATATTATTTAACCTTTTAAAAATTCATCATGCTCATAAAAGAGCGTGCAAAGTTTCGGGCGATGTTTTTTAGTCTTTTGTAACTTGCCATAATATTCTTATCTTACGATGCCAATAACTCATGTTCCATCTTATATCTGATAATACCATTTAACGATATATCTTCATCAATATCATCAAAATGTAT
>JAOZKZ010000148.1:1306-5527 GCA_029935075.1 Campylobacterales bacterium | reverse complement strand
ATTTTTGACCTGTTTGTAGCACTTGATGCAAATGATAACCAACTAGATTTTCCAGTAGTTTATGCTGCTGCTAAAAATGGTTATGCAAAAATGAGCATGGATGATGAAAATAAAGATATAACACCTATATTTGATACAATTATCAAAGAAGTTCCAGCAAGTGAGGGTAGTGTTGATAATCCTCTTCAACTTCAAGTTTTTACACTTGATTATGATAACTTTGTTGGAAAAATTGGAATTGCGAGAATTTTTAATGGTAAAGTTTCTAAAAACCAAACTGTGGCTCTTATCAAAGCAAATGGCGAGAAACTAAATGGAAGAATTTCTAAACTTATCGGTTTTCATGGATTAGAGCGTATTGATATTGATGAAGCTGTAAGTGGAGATATCATTGCTGTTGCGGGTTTTGATACATTGGATGTTGGAGATACACTAGCAGATCCAAACAATGCTGTAGGACTAGACCCTCTTCATATCGAAGAGCCTACACTTTCAGTTGTAATGAGTGTAAATAACTCGCCACTTGCAGGAACAGAAGGGAAATTTATCACTTCAAATAAAATTGTTGAAAGACTTGAGTCTGAGATGCAGACAAATATCGCTATGAAATATGAGAGTAGCGGAGAGGGTTCTTTTAAAGTTTCTGGTCGTGGAGAACTTCAAATCACAATTCTGGCTGAGAACATGAGAAGAGAAGGTTTTGAATTTTCACTTGGTCGTCCTGAAGTTATCATAAAAGAAGAAAATGGTGTAAAATTAGAGCCATATGAGCATTTGGTTATAGATGCACCTGATGATTGTACTGGTACGGTTATCGAAAAACTTGGTAAGAAAAAAGGTGAGATGACTGGCATGACTCCAACAGGAGATGGTCAGACAAGATTGGAGTTTGAGATTCCTGCTCGTGGGCTTATCGGTTTTCGTAGTCAGTTTTTAACTGATACTAAAGGAGAGGGTGTTATGAACCACTCATTTTTGGATTATCGTCCGCTTACAAGTGGAGTTGAAAGTAGAATGAATGGTGCATTGGTTTCTATGGAAAGTGGTGTAGCTACAGGTTTTTCTATCTTTAATCTTCAAGAGAGAGGGATGATGTTTGTTAAACCTCAGGATAAAGTGTATGGCGGTATGATTATCGGTGAACATTCAAGAAGTAATGATTTGGATGTAAATCCTATCAAAGGAAAACAACTAAGTAATGTTCGCTCATCTGGTGCTGATGATGCAATTAAACTTGTTCCACCTAGAATTATGACATTAGAGCGTGCTTTAGAGTGGATTGAAGAAGATGAACTTGTTGAAATAACTCCACAAAGTATTCGTGTTCGTAAAAAACATCTTGATCCAATAATTAGAAAAAGATTAACAAAAAAAGCAAAAGGATAGATTATGGGGAAAATAATGAAATTATTGAGATATTTACCAATGATACTTATGGTTCTTCGTAAGTTTAAAAAATAGAGTTGTTTACTTTATGCTAACTATTTTCTGTTACAATGAAGATGTATTAAATTATTTAAAATAAGGAGAGCACATTATGGATATGACAGATATAGTTAAAATGGGAACAGAAATGTTTCAAAGCAAGCTTGGAGATCAAGCTGAGGGAATGGAAGCGAGTTCAATTACAGATGCACTTAGTGGTCTTTTGTCAAATGAAGAGGGAAGCTTTGATTTAAGTTCTCTTGTTTCAAATGCAATGAGTGGTGATGGGATAGGTTCTATCGTATCTTCATGGCTTGGAGATGGTGACAATGAAGCAATTGATGCTGGCGGATTAACTTCCCTTTTTGGAGAAGAGAAAATCTCTGAATTTGCTAGTAAGTTAGGTGTTGATACTGATACTGCTCTTGGCGGTTTATCAGATGTTATACCAAACATGATTGACAAATCAAGTGAAGGTGGAAGTATTATGGGTTCACTTTTAGGTAATGTTATGGATACTGTAACAGATACTGCTGGTAGTGCTGGTGGAATCATGGGAATGATAGGCAAACTTTTCGGTAAGTAACATTACCAACTTTTGGGGGTTTTTACACCCTCAAAAAATTCTTTCAAATTTTTATTAACAATTTTTCCACATTTTACGATATAATACTAGTGTTTTATAACACAAGAAATAATTTTTATTAAAGGATAATAAATATGGCTTTATATGATAGAGACTATGCAAACAATAACAATAATGGTGTTGCTTCAGAAGAAGTTGAGGTTCACACAAGACAAGGTGACCTTTCTACTTTTATCAAAGCGACTTATCAGCTTTTTGCTGCGACGATGGTTTCAGGTGCGGCTGGGGCATATGTAGGTATAGGTATTGCAGATGTAGTTGCTGCAAACTATTGGTGGATAGCAATTCCGTGGATGCTTTTTGGTATGTTTGGTTTGATGATGGTAAAAGATAAAACACCATTAAATTATATCGTGCTTTTTGCATTTACATTTGTTGGTGGTATCATCTTAGCACCACTTTTAAGTAGAGTACTTGGTATGAGTGGTGGTGGAGCATTGGTTGCAAATGCTTTTATTACAACTTCTGTAATATTTGGATCGCTTAGTATTTATGCGATGAATAGTAAAAGTGATTTTTCATCTTGGGGAAAACCTCTTATGATTGCACTTGTTATCGTGATTGTGTCAATGCTTTTAAATGCATTTGTATTTCATAGTCCAATTATGCATGTGTTTATGCTAGGAGGCATCGTTCTTCTTATGAGTGGATTTGTACTTTATGATACGCAAAATATCATCAAAGGTGCTTATGGTACTCCGATAGAGGGAGCTTTTGCACTTTACTTGAACTTTTTTAATATGTTCAGTGCAATTCTTCAAATGTTCGGAATTTTCGGCGGCGACGAATAGTAAACAAAACCTCTCTACCTTCCTTTACATTTACAATATGTGAAGGAAGGTAATCCTCTCTCAAAAAATATGTTACAATATCATTTATGGAGATAATCATGGATGAAGCACTAAAATTAGAAAACTACAGTTATCAAGACTACTTAGATATAGATAAGAGTACGAAAGAGCGTGTCGAGTTGATAGATGGTTTGATATATATGATGGCAGGTGCAAGTTCAGCACACCAAGATGCTGTTGGAAATATATTTTTTATTTTGAAAAGTAGAATAAAAGAAAAAGATAGTAATTGCCACCCTAGAATTGCACCGTATGATTTGAAGTTTTTTAAGGGGAATGATAAAAATGTTGTACAACCTGATATTATACTCTACTGTGAAGATGAAACTCCATGTGCAGTTTTTGAAGTATTATCAAAGTCTACCGCACGCAAAGATAAAGGTGTAAAAAAAGAGCTTTATGAGAGATTTGGTATAGAGGAGTATTTTATCGTAGATACAACATTGAAAATCATAGATAAGTATGAATTAAATGGTGGTAAATACTACTATGTAAAAGGTTTCAATATAGAAGATGAGATGAAGATAAATTGTTTAGATGAAGAGATTAGCATTCAAGAGGTTTTTGAAAATATTTAACTTTTCCCCAAACAAATAGTACTTCAAACTCTAGATATTTATGAGGATACTCAGCTATCAATTTTTTTGTATCTTTAAAACTAAGTTTTCGCTCTCCTCCGCTTACTCCGCTATTTTTAATATAACGAAACTTTGAGATATTATCTTCAAAATCTAATTTATAATGCAGCACTTCATGTTCAAATTCAAAATAGTGATTTAAAAGTTCTATCAAATCATGGCTATTTGGTAAAAATGGTCTTAAATTTGCAACTTCATAAATAGTTTTAAAAGTTCCATCACAAAAGATTGAAAATGCAATTTCATCTGTATTTAAAGAAATTTTTTGAAATAAAGAATCTAAATTTTTTGCCCATTGCAGTGCTGATGATGAGATAACGATATCATATTTCTCAAACTCTAAAGTTTCAAAATCTTTGTTTATAAGTTTGATTTTATCATCTGTAGGATGAAGTATGCACATGTTTGTTGCTTTGTCTACACCCACAAATTGGTCAATATCCCATGTTATGTTTTCATAAACTGCCCCACTTCCACATCCAAGGTCTAGAATTTTTTTAGGATTAGAGTGGATGTTTTCAATCAGTTTTTTAACAACTTTTTTTTGAATAATATTATGTTTTTGGTAACTTGAAGCGCGTTTTGAAAATTCGTTTGTGTGGTGGTGTTTCATTATTTAACATTACTTTTAAAAAATTTGGGTATAATCGCAAAATTATAT
>JAOZKZ010000148.1:0-1206 GCA_029935075.1 Campylobacterales bacterium | reverse complement strand
TACAATTTGCATTAGCAGTGATTTTGACAATTGTAGTACTATTACAAAAAAGTTCATCTATAGGTTTAGGTGCATATAGCGGAAGCAATGAGTCTGTATTTGGGGCAAAAGGTCCAGCTGGGTTTTTGACAAAGATAACATTTGGTCTTGGTTTTTTGTTTGTGGTAAACACACTCGCCCTTGGGTACTTTTATAACCAAGAGAAAAAATCTTCTATTGTTGATAACATCACAATAGAGCAAAATGTTCCTGCATCGGGTGTTTCAGCAAAAACGGCTACTCCAACAGCACCTAGTGCACCAGAGGCAGCATCTGTTCCATCAGCTCCAATAGCTGAAACAAACCAATCAAAATAGAGAGGAGAGATTATGGAATTAAACGAAATTTTTGATCACCAAGCAGAAGGTAATAAAAAAGCGATAGAAGCTCTTAAAAAAGACTTCATGACACTTCGTAGTGGAAAAGTAACAACTACTATCCTTGACAATATCACAATAGATTATTATGACAATCCAACACCTTTAAACCAAGTAGGTTCAGTTTTAGCAACTGACGCAACAACGATTACAATTGCACCTTGGGAAAAAACACTTTTGAGTGATATCGAAAAAGCAATCCAAAATGCAAACATTGGTGTAAACCCAAACAATGATGGTGAAGTGATAAAGCTTTTCTTTCCTCCAATGACTACAGATCAGAGAACAGATAGTGCTAAAAAAGCAAAAGGTATGGGTGACCATGCAAAAGTTTCTGTTAGAAATGTTAGACAAGATGCAAATAACAAAGTGAAAAATCTTGAAAAAGAGAAAGAAATCACTGAAGATGAGAGCAAACGTGGTCAAGATACAATTCAAAAAACAACAGATAGTGCAAATTCAAGTATCGATACATTTGTAAAAGATAAAGAAGCGGAGTTGTTGAAAATATAATGAAAAGTTTAGAAGATATTTATAGGAATGCAGGGGCTTATTTAGAGGGACATTTTCTTTTGAGTAGTGGAAAACATTCTCAGTTTTATCTTCAAAGTGCAAAAGTACTAGAAAATCCAAAAACTGCTGAACTTTTAGCTGAAAAACTTGCAAAGATGATAAAAGATTCGGGTGTAAAAGTAGATACTGTATGTTCACCTGCTCTTGGTGGTATATTAGCCGGATTTGAACTAGCTCGTGCACTTGATGCAAGATTTATATTTACTGAAAGAGTTGA
>JAOZKZ010000147.1 GCA_029935075.1 Campylobacterales bacterium | reverse complement strand
TACAAAACCAGAAAAAAAGATAACTGAAGCAAATATCACAATTAAGAAAAAGATAGAAATTGTTAAAGAGAAGCCCTTAAAAAAAGCAAAAACAAGAACTCATGATTTACCAAAACTAGCAATAATTATGGATGATATTGGATTTATTGACGAGATAAAAAAGGTAAAAATGATTCCATTTGCTATCACACCTTCTATCTTCCCACCAAATGAACACTATCCAAATACCGCTGAAATTGCTAAAAAATTCAAATATCACATGGTTCATTTTCCTATGGAAGCGTATAAATATAAAAATATTAGAGAAAAAGCTATAAATGTATCAGATGAGATAGAAGTTATAGATGAAAAAGTACAACAGATGCAAAAAGACTTTCCTAACGCAATCGCTATAAACAATCATACAGGAAGTAAATATACTTGTGATTTTGATGCTATGGAGCAGTTTTTTACTGTTTTAAATAGATATGATATTGAATTTATCGATAGTCGTACTTCTAGTGGTACACAGTGTCAAGAAGCTGGAAAGCTTTTAAATAGAAAAGTTTTAGAGAGGGATATTTTTTTAGATAATCGTGCAGATATAGTTTATATTAAAAATCAATTAAGAGCAGCAGTAAAAATGGCAAAGAAAAATGGTAGTGCGATAGCGATATGCCACCCAAGAGAGATGACTTTTAAGGCACTTATGAGTTGTGAGAGTATTTTTGAGGGTGTAGAGATAGTGTATATCAATGAGTTACTATGATAAAAGAGATTGATTTTGAGATACCCCAATTTTCAATTTTAAAAAAGATTCCAAAAACCCTTTTCAGCATAGGAGATAACACTTTACTTAAAACAAAAATGGTTTCCATAGTAGGTACAAGACGACCTATTTCGTACACTAAAGAGCAAACTTTAAAACTCTCCCGTGCATTTTCTTCTATTGGATATACGGTTGTTAGTGGGGCTGCTATGGGGGTAGATGCATTAGCCCATCGTGGAGCATTCCCAAACACAATTGCAGTGATGGCAAACTCCTTAGATATCACCTATCCAAAAGTAAATCAAAAGATTATCGAAGAAATCTATGCTAAAGGTTTAGCACTTAGTGAATATCCAAACACAACAAAAGCGACAAAGTATAGTTTTGTTATCAGAAATCGTTTAGTTGTTGCACTTGGAGAGATTTTAATTATCACAGAGGCAGACTTGGATAGTGGTACGATGAGAAGTGCCCAAAT
Organism: Campylobacterales bacterium; assembly: GCA_029935075.1. Taxonomy (GTDB): domain Bacteria; phylum Campylobacterota; class Campylobacteria; order Campylobacterales; family QNZT01; genus SZUA-1433. The sequence continues at coordinate 4,327 of JAOZKZ010000147.1, read as the reverse complement.
TGCTAAAGAGCTAGGGCGTGATATATTTGTATTGCCTCACCGTTTGGGACAGAGTGAGGGGACGCAAAAGCTACTTGACGATGGAGATGCAAAGCTTATCACAGATATAGATAAGTTTGTAGGGAAGTTTGGAGAAATCCAACCAATTCTTGATGAAGAGCAGGCATTTTTTAAAAATAATCCAACTCTTCAAGATGCACTTGAAAGATACGGCGACAAGCTTTATGAGTATGAGCTTGAAGGTAAAATCGAAATTAAAAATCTAAAGGTTTATTGGTGTTGAAAATTGCTTCTCTAGATATCGGACTTAAACGCATTGGATGTGCTATCTGTTTTGATGAAAAAACTGTTATGCCTCAAATTGCCATACTCCGAAAAAATAGAAATCAAGCTGCGAAGGATGTTGATAGTTTTTTAAAAGAGTATGAGATTGATACATTAGTGGTTGGTTTGCCAAAAGGGGGAGAGAGCTCGGATGAAATGCAAAGACGAATTGAACATTTTATCTCACTGTTGGAGTATGATAAAACACTTTTTTATCAAGATGAATATGGAAGTTCTCTTGAGGCAAAAGAGCTTATGCGTGGTGTTGTAAAACAAAAAAGAGATGGTAAAGTGGATTCAATAGCTGCAAAAATCATATTAGAGCGTTGGCTGGAATTTAGGTAAATAAGTAACACATAAGGTAAATAAAAATATAATTAACTTAATTTTTAGATAAAAAATATAACAAAGGAAAATTATGAAAAAATTTATTATTGGAAGTGTTGTACTTGCTGCTACACTATTTATCGGTTGTAATAGTGGTGGTGGTGAGTGTTGTGGTGCAAGTGGAAATTTAGCTGGACTTGGAGCTGAGGCTATGCCACCAAAAGGTCTTGCTGCTTTGTTTGATGGAAATTGGACTATTGAGAAAAGTAATGATAGCAGTAGTGGTGGTTCATTTGATAGTTCTGGAACTACAGAACAATCATCGGATGCTTCATCTATAAGTACAGAAGCAATAAATTTTGTTTTTAACTGTTCTGATAGTTATAATCAAGATGATGCAAATATAAGTATCAGTAACTGTTCTTGGGATTTTGCAAATACTACAGAGGGGTGTCTTGATAAAAATTCATCAGTTGGTAATATCGTAAATGTAAAATACTCATGTAATGATGTTGTTTTGGATGGCAATATGACAATTACATTAACTGTTAAAGATGATTTAAATCAGACAGCAGAGTCAAATGCTACGCTTAACATACATAAAATAGATGATGAAAATATAGCAATAACTGCTGTTAACTAATCATTAAGGCAGGATTTCTTTCCTGCTTTGCATATGTGAAAATTCTACCCACTTCACTCAAATAGACTCTAATCTAAAACAAATTAAGTTTTACAAAAGGTAAATAAAACTATACTTTTATCAAGAAATAGGTTAAAAAAATCTAGATAAAAGGATAGTTATGAAAAATATTATATTAAGCAGCTTAGTATTAGCTTCATTGTTTGTTGGTTGTAAAAGTAGCGGTGGTATTTGTTGCGATAGTGAGTTTGAAGAGCAAATAGAGCAAGAACAAGCGGAGGTGTTTTTAGCACCAGTTGCAGTTCTTGACAATAGGACATCTGAAGATGAAACTCTTTTCTTCTTTAGTTGTGCGAATAGTTATGATAGAGATGAAAATAATCAAAGCATTGTGAGATGTGATTGGAATATTACTGGTTATGGTGATGGTATCTCTTCTTCTATTCTTGAAGCAAATGGCACAGAGGTAAATACATCAAGATATTTTGACTCTATGACTGAATCAATAACTGTTGAATTGACAGTTACAGATAACGAGGGTGAGACAAATATAACCACTAAACAGTTTGATGTTATGTTTTATTAAATAGAGAGGAACAACCTCTCTATTTAAAAGCCTCATCATATTCACTTTGATTAAACCCAACCAAAACTTCCCCGTCATGCTCAATAACAGGTCGTTTAATTAACAAATTCTCCTTAGCCAACCACTCAGCTTTTTCTTCATCACTAAGCCCCAATTCTTTGAGTTTCAAGTTTCGATAAGTAGTACTTCGAGCATTAAAAATTTTATTGATATTTTGATGTTTTAGCCAAAAAGATATTTTCTCACCATCAACAGGAGTAAGTTTAAAATCTACAAAATCATACTCTAATCCCACATTTTTCATATACTTAACTGCTTTTTTTACGCTATCGCAGTTTTTAATTCCATAGATAATCATGGTATAATTCCTTTTAAAGCCTAGATTATGCAATAGAGTATTTCATCTAGTATTTGTCATTTACATCATAAATTTCAGGAAAAATCATCGCCTAGCAAAAAGCTAAGCTCAAATTTGTCCTAAAATTTCTAATGCAAAGCACAAACACTATATTTTAATATCTATTGCATAATCTAGGCTAAGGAGATTATATCATGTTAATGTTTTTCAAAGTTATAGGTATGATTATCACAATTTATCTTGTGGTTATGCTTGTGAAAGAGTTGATAAAAATTGTTAGAGAGAAAGATGATTATGATGATAAGATTGATTTACCCTAAAGTATAAGCATCGCATCTCCATAAGAGTAAAAACGATAATGATTTTTTATTGCTTCTTCATAAAGCTCTAATGCTTCATTAATTCCTACAAAACTAGCCACCAACATCAAAAGTGTAGATTTTGGCAGGTGAAAGTTTGTCAAGAGATAGTTGACTCTTATCGGTTGATTTTCAGGATGTAAAAAGAGGTTAGACTCTCCAGAGGTTTTAGCCTCTCTTACATAATACTCTATTGTTCTTGTCACAGTTGTTCCAACGGCTAAAATCTTTTTTTGTGAATCAATAATATCTTTGGCAGTTTGAGGAATTTCATAAAATTCTTTATGCATAACATGTTCTTTGATATTTTGATGTTCTACAGGTTTAAAAGTTCCAGCTCCAACATGGAGTGTTACAAATGCACTCTCATGGTTTGCTTGTATCTTTTTTAAAAGAGAGGGTGTAAAATGAAGAGAAGCTGTTGGTGCTGCAACTGCACCAATGTTTTTGGCAAAAAGTGTCTGATAGTTTTCTATATCCTCTCTGTTATCTTCTCTTTTGATATAGGGTGGAAGCGGTATATGTCCAATTTTTTCTAAAATCTCATTAAGCATTTCAAAGTCAAGCTCATTATCCTCTTGTTTAAACATAACAACTCTTGTGCCATCTTCATGTAGCTCTATTACCTCAGCAGTTAAATCTTGTTCAAAAAATAGTTTTGTACCTACTTTAACACGACCTCTTATATAGACTAAAAATTGATTATCTTGCATTGGGTTATTGATAAGAAGTTCTACTTTTCCGCCACTTGTTTTCTTGCCATACAATCTTGCTTTGATGACTTTAGTGTCATTGAGAATGATTGCTGTATCTTTAGGTATAAACTTATCAATGTCTCTAAATATAGCATGTGTGATGGTTTTTGATTTTCTATCATAGACTAAAAGTTTCGCACTATCTTTTGGGTTTGAGGGTTGAGTGGCTATCAACTCTTCAGGTAGATCATAATCATATGAATCTACCTGAAGTGGGTCTAAATTATTCAGACTCTTCTTCTTCAGGTTTTGCAGGGTTTATCTTTTTAGCGATAAGAATTGAGATACCATAAAGAAGTATCATAGGTCCAGCCATCAAAAACTGTGTTAATAAGTCAGGTGGCGTTAAAAGTGCAGAGAGTAAAAATATCAAAACAAGTGCATATCTAAAAAATCCGATAAGTGTCTGATCAGTTACCAGTCCCATGGCTGCCAGAAAAAATGTGATAACTGGAAGCTCAAAAGCCAATCCAAAACCAAGTAGAAGTTTTGTAAAAAAGCTAACATACTCTCCAATGCTAGGAAGTGCAGTAAAGAGTTGAGCACCAAAGTTTATGAGAAAATCAAATCCAAAAGGAATTACGACATAGTAACAAAACGCAGAGCCTATCAAGAACATGACAGTAGCACCAGTTACAAAAGGGATGACCATCTTTTTCTCTTTTTCATAAAGACCAGGTGCTACAAAGAGCCAAAGTTGCCAAAATATGACAGGAAGTGAAGCGATAAAACCTGTAAAAAATGCAACTTTAAGTGCTGTAAAAAATGGTTCTTGTACTTTGGTAAAGATGACATTACTTCCTGCTGGAAGCACTTCTTTTAGTGGCGTAATCATCCATTCTAGTATCGGTTGCCAAAATGCAAACATGACAAAAAATAGTACGATAACAGTTCCAGCTGAGATACCAAGTCTTTTTCTAAGTTCCGCTAAATGAGGTTTAAGTTCTTCAAACATCTGTTGAATCCTCTTTATTC
>JAOZKZ010000146.1 GCA_029935075.1 Campylobacterales bacterium | reverse complement strand
GACTTCTAAGCTTTCTGATAAACAAATTAGTGCTCTTGCTAAATATATTAGTGGATTATAATAAGATAGTTTTCTTTCCCTCGATAATTTTATCGAGGGAATAATTTAACACGATGGTACATTTCCACTATCATTTGCATACTCGTATGAAAATTGATAGATATCATTTATCCATTTCTCTTTAAACTTTTTTACATTAGGACATATTTTTTGTGTTTCTTGTATGAAATTCCCACTATCTCTAATTTCTTTCCACTCTGCTTGCGTATGCTGAGCTGCAAACTTTGCACCATTTAATCCACATGCTTTTTTTAGTTTTTTGAGGTATAGTTTTTGACCCTTTGCGACATTCCCCTTTGCAAAAGCTTTTTTTGTACTTTCAACCGAAGCTGCTGCCTTAGCAACATCAGCGATAGATTTTGCTTTTGTTGCATCTACATGTCCAGTTGCTGTTGCAATATTTCCAACGGCAACAATTTCTGCTACTTTTTCACTACCGCTTAGTTTTGCAATCTCTTTTTTAAAGATTTCTTTAGCCGTAGTTGTTACAGCTTTTGATTTTGCAATTTCTACTTTTGCAGTTGAGAGTGCAACCACAAGAGCTGCATTTGCCTTAGCCTCTTCAAGGCTATTTGCTTTTACAGTTGTTGTGTCAACAGTTTTTACAGATTTTGTGATTTGTGTGGCAGCGTCTTTTTTTGCTTGAGTTGTAACTTTGATAGCTTGGACGATTTTTTGTCTTGTATTGACTTGTGCAAGTTCTGTTATCTTTGCAACATCTTCTGATGTCATTGCTTTTATAGGTTCGATTGGAGATACCGCACGTGCAATCTCAGTTGCTGATATAGCTCTTGCTATCTCTACTGAAGATACAGCTTTTGTAATTTCTACTGCTGAAACGGCTTTTGCAATTTTTATCGTTTGCATAGGATATGGAACATATGTTGGTTTTACAGCTTTTGCAACTTCTACTGTTGTAATGGCACTTGCTATACTCTCAACCGCTTGAGCTTTTGCAATCTCTACAACTGCAACTGCCTGAGCAATCTCTCCTGATGCTTTAGCTTCTGCCAATTTTATATGTTCACTGGGATCGTCACTATTTGTGGGTGGGTTTCGTTTTGCACTCTCTACAGATGCAACAGAGTGTGCAATCTTTCCAGCAGATTTAGCTTTTGCAATTTCTACAGATGCAACAGATTTTGCTATATCACTCATAGCAGTTGTTTTTACAACTTCAACAGTTGCTGTGCCTTGAGCAGTTTGACCATGTTTTTTTATATCTTCTACCTCTTTTACTTTAGCTTTCATGCTTTCAACAGTTTTTGATCGAGCTTTTTCTACAGACTCCACAGAGTGAATAATTTTCTCTTTTGCTTCACTTTTAGCAATGTCAAGTGGTGAGGAAGTTTCTATCATTGCAACTGTCTCTTTGACAACTTTTGGTTCAGTAATTGGTTTCTTAGGATTTGACTCTTGGACTACCTCTTTGGCTACCACTTTTGGTGTTTCTTTGGCTGCCTCTTTTACTGTCTCTTTGGGTGAAATTTGGGTAACTTGCTTAATTTCTTGTTTTTCAACTGATGGTTCGCTCTTTTTTTCACATCCATAAGAGAGTAAAAGAGTTGTGGCAAGTATCGAAGCGGTAAGTATTTTAGTCATCATGAGTCCTTTGGGAATTATTTGTTTTTATTATACTAGAATTTTTCTGTATTTATATTTAAAATAATATAAAAAATGACGATATAGTTAGTAGACAATAAAATTATAAGGCTTACACCATGTTCAAAGTAAAATCAATATCCACAAAGATTCATCTTCCATTAATCTTGTCATTGCTATTTGGACTAGCATTGATTGTCATGACTTCCATCTCAGGCTTAAAAACTATAGAAAATGATGTTTATCATAAAGAGGCTCATGAGATTAAAATTTTGGTAGATAAGTCAATTGAAGCTAAAAAAGATTTAGTATTGACAAATGTTCTGAGTCTTGCACAAAATAGAGATTTTCAAACTGCACTTAGAACAAATAGTAAAGAGTTGGCACTTCAATCTGGTCAAGAATTATTGCAAAGTTTTAAAAACAACAGTAATTTTAAAAATGTAAAAATTCATATACATACAAAAGATGCTAAAAGTTTTTTACGAGTATGGAGTCCAGAAAAAAATGGTGATGATCTGAGTAGCTTTAGACATACTGTAAATCATGTTATAAAAACAAAAAAACCACTTTCCGCTATAGAAGTAGGTCGTGCTGGACTTACATTTAGAGGTTTATCTCCTGTATTTGATGGCGAGAACTATCTTGGGTCTATTGAGTTTATGATGGGATTTGCTAGCATAGGTACAGGTGTGGAGAAAGCCCTTGGTGCTAAAGTAATTGTTTTAATGAACCAAAATCACCTACAAACTGCCAAAAAGTTAAAAGATAACCAAAAGGTTGGTGGTTATATCGTTGCACAAAAAAATGCTGATAGCTTACTTTTAAAAGATATGCTCAAATCAGAGACTTTGTTTGATAAAGATGACACAATAAGTGAGAATTTTTTGATAACTAAAGTGGAATTAAAAGATTTTAAAGATAATTTAGTTGGTTATTTATTTGTTGGAGAGAGCTTAGAATCAGTACAAACCTTGATAGATAATGCAAAAAATACCACTATAAATCAACTTATGATTATGCTATTAAGTGATTTGTTGATAATGCTTACTTTAACATGGATTGTTTATGTTGCCGTAAAAAAACCACTTAAAAATATGATAGACACTACAAAAGAGTTAGCTTCTGGTAAGGCGGATTTGACTAAAAGACTCGAAACTACATCAGGAGATGAGATTGCTGAGACAAATGGTTGGGTCAACTCATTTATTGAGAGGATTCAAACTACGCTTACAGATGTAAAGTCAACAAGTGCAAGAAATGGTGAAGTAACTAAAGAGTTTTCAAATATTTCAAGCCAAATAATGGATAGAGTAAGCCATAGTGCTAAAACTTTAGAAAGCTTAAACGATAGTGGTAGAGATATTCACGGAACTATCAACTCTTCTTTGGAGTTTACAAAAAATGCAGAGCAGACTATTGAGCAGACAAAAGAGAACTTAAACCAAACAAAAGAGATTTTAGAAGAGTTAGTCTCAAAAGTGGAGACAAATGCCCATAAAGAGCTAGACCTTTCAGATAAGCTAACTGCCCTTACAACAGATGCAAATCAAGCTAAAGAGGTTTTAACCGTTATAAGTGATATCGCAGACCAAACTAACCTTTTAGCTCTTAATGCTGCGATAGAAGCAGCACGAGCGGGAGAACATGGACGAGGATTTGCTGTAGTTGCTGATGAGGTAAGAAAGTTGGCTGAGAGAACACAAAAATCACTCGCTGAGATAAATGCAACTATCGGGGTAATTGTACAAGCTATCATGGATGCAAGTGGTGAAATGAATCAAAACTCTGAAAATACTCAAGAGTTAATTACTCTATCTTCAAAAGCACAAGAGTTTATGGATGCATCTTATGAAAAGATGGATGAGAGTATCAAAGCTGTAAGTGAGACTTCAAAATCATCTAATCAAGTATCAAAAAGTGTAGAGGGAATGTTGGCTCATATTTCAGAGGTTCATAAATCTGGCGAGGAGAATGTTAAACATGTTAAAAACATGGAACAATCTCTAAACGAACTACAATCTGCTTCTAATGAGATGAATGAGAAGTTAGAGAGTTTTAGAACTTAGTATCAATAATATTTATACTTTGCATGCTATAATGATATAATAAAATATAATCATTAGGCATGTTATGAAGTTTAGACTTCTTCGTTTAGTACTATTTGTGATGTTACTTGGATTGTTATCATCAATCGTATTTTTCTCTTTAAAAAATGAAAAAGATGAGATAAAAAAAGTAGCAGATGTTGCAAAAAACTATTTTGATAGATCTCTACAGTATGAAAAAATCAACCTTCTCTCTTTAGCATTAGCACTCTCTGAAAATTGTGAACTTAAAAATGCCATCAATTCCGATGATGAAGAGATTGGACATGAGATACTCTCAAAGCTTAGCCTAAAATTTAAAAAATACACGCACATGCAAGATATGAAGATACAAGTAGTAACAAGTAATCATTTTTTATTTGCTAGAAGTTGGGAGAGTGGATTTAGCGGTGTTCCTCTTTGGTGGTTTAGAGATGATATGGATGATATTATCAAAACCCAAGAACCTAAATCTGGTATTGAATTAGGGATGATGCTTACACTTAGATCAACTGTTCCTATTTGGAATGATAAGGAAGTGATTGGTTATATCGAGAGTATTAAACTTTTAGATGAATTGGCAAATAATTTAAGAAGCAACGGGATAGAACTTTTTGTTTTAATGAATCATGAGTATCTCAAAGAGGCATCTTTAATGAGGGAAAATAGCAATATTGGTAATTTTGTGCTTAGTAATATGAACGCTAGTAAAAGGTATTTTCAACATCTTAAAGATTTGTCATGGAAAGAGCTTGAAAGTGAACACATGCTCTATGATAAAGATGTGCTTTTTACCCATCAACCTATGTATAATTCAAGAGGTAAAAAGCTAGGTGTTTTTGTATTAGCCATTCCTCCTGAGACTTATACTAAAATTGTTTCAAATGATAATCACTATTTTTTTATGCAAAACTTTAGCAGTCAAGATTTATCCGGTGTTGTCAAGTCATGGGAAAAACCTTTAGGTGGGTTCAAGGAACAATCTCACCGAGAGATAGTTGAGCTTCTTCCAAAACTGCATAAAGAAGATAATGTAGAGTTTAAAAATAGAGCGAGAAATTTTTTAGGGAGTTATGATAAAGAAGCGTTGATTGACATTATTTTAAATAGTGATACTAAAATGCAAAAAATTGGAGAGATAAAATGAAAATATTGATTCTTGAAGATGAGAGAGCTTTAGCAGAAAGCATAGCTGAGTTTTTAGAAGATGTGGGGTATGAGGTTAGTATATTTAGCCACTCTGAAGATGCTTTAAATGCGATTTATGAACATAGTTTTGAGTTGTTGCTTCTTGATGTCAAGGTGCATGGACAAAGTGGTTTTGAGATGTTAAAAGAGTTGAGAGAGCAGGGGAGCAAGATACCGGCTATATTTGTAACCTCTTTGACAGATATCGGGGATTTGACTCAAGGATATAAGAGTGGATGCTGCGACTATATCAGAAAACCATTTGAACTTGCAGAGCTACAACTTAGAGTAGAAAATGTTATCAAGAGTCAATATGCTGCTACGGATACGGAGCTTATAGAGTTGCCTGAAGGGTTTAGTTATAACATTACAAAATTTAAACTCTATCAAGATAAAAATGAGATTTCTTTGACAAAAACTGAGGTTAAGATGATTGAGCTTTTAATAAAACATCGTGGAAGTGTAGTCTCTCTTGAACTCTTTAGTGATGAGATTTGGAGTCATGGAGTGCTTGAAGCCAATGTAAGAGTTCAGATAAATCAACTTAGAAAAAAGACACATAGTAATCTTATTCGAAATGTTCGGGGATTAGGATATACCATTGATTCTTGAATCAGAAAAGTTTGTTAAAAAGTATGCCTTT
>JAOZKZ010000145.1 GCA_029935075.1 Campylobacterales bacterium | reverse complement strand
AAACTCATCACCTTCAATAATAGTGGAAATACCCGTCCATGTACCAGTTTTATATCTGTTCAAGCTCAAATCAATTGAAGGAGTCTCTTTTAAGATTGTTACAGACCTTAACGCTGCATCTTTGTGAAGCACACTTGCATCCGCATAACCTACATCTACAAATGTTATATTGTTTATAGTTCTATCAACACTCTGATAGTCTGCTCTATATTTTAACTTTAGTGTTTTTGTAGCATTATAATTTATAACCCCACTATCCAATGTACAAACTACTGGATTACCTGCAACACAACTCCATCCTGTTGTTGATGCATCTACACCGATATAAGTTAAGTGGTTTGGCGTAGGCAAGGGATCTGAAACTTGTACGCTCGTGGTTGCTGTAGTTCCCTCGTTTTTAACATTAATCGTATAGACGAGCTCAGAACCTGAGTTAATAAGTATTGCATGGGTTTTAGTGATAGAAACTTGTTTGGTAGGTACAGTCGAGGTAAAAGTGTTTTCTATTTGAAAAAATCCCTTTGCTAAAGCTGTACTACTATCATCCAATGTAGTTTCATTATGTACTCTTAGATAGTAGGTTCCAGCAGCTAGCACTTTATCAAATTTAAAATACCTCGGACTAGGATTTATCTCTATATCACTGGTATCTAAATTAGAGCAGTCAGATTTTAACATTCTTCCATGGGTATTCACGGTATCAAGTGCATTGTCGCCATCATGTGTATCAGTTGCCGTGTTGATAACCAATCTTCCATCAACAGCAAGAACTATCTCATAATAAAGTGCTTCTCCACCACTATGCCCTACAACAAAGGGTTTATCAATCTTTTGATCTTTAAGTGTACTATTTAATATAATATTATCTGTAGGTGAAGAACAGTCCGCTTCAGCATGTATATGAGATACCGATAAAAAGGAAAATAGTACTATTACAATGATGTGTCTTAAAAATTTTACCAAGACCGAGCCTTTTAATATATTTATCTAATAGGAAATATCGGCAAAATAGAGAAAAAATGAATAGTTTTAATTTATTATCTTTTTATTTTATCTCTTTTGGAAGTAAGTTGGGTGGAATTGGAACAAGATTTACGATGGGAGAACCATCAGGAGAAATTCTTCTAGCTGTTTTAAAATAACCACTAAGTTTTCCAGTTATCTCATCAAACTCAAAGTTTCGTCTACCATCATCAAGAAGTCTTATCATGTATTGAATTTTCTGATCTCGGTTTTCTCCATCAATTGCGGTAAAGATAATTCTATTATCCCTATCCATACCTTTTAACATCTCTTTTATCATCTCAGGTGCAAGCGTGACGATAAGTTTTACAAATTTACCCTTATTCTCATATAAAAAATCTTGAAAATCTTCACTATCGGAAGCTGTGATAGCAGCTTCATATCCTTTGATATCATTTTGATGAAGTTGTTTATCATAAAAAAAGTAAAGCACACCCAATGTAGCAAGTAGTACAAAAAATACAATTGTTAAAAACTTTTGACTCATGGTGTAAAATCCTTTATAGCTTTATATCGGATAATTTAAAACTTTATTTACTACTCATTCCTCAAAGTCGAAAGAACATCAATCTGTGTCGCTTTTTTAGAAGGGTAAAATGAAGAGACTAAAACAATTATAATCGCTCCAACAACAATTGAGACAAAATCAGTAGTGGAGAGATCTAAGGGTAATTTACTCGTACCATAGACATCTTCAGGAAGTGTGATAATATCAAAACGACCCAAAATGAAAATTCCAAAAAGACCTAAAAAAGTACCAAATAAAATTCCTGCTCCACCAATTACAGACCCCAATAAAAAGAATGCTTTTTTAATCTCTTCTTTAGTAGCACCCAAAGATAACAAAAGTGCAATTTCTCTTCTTCTGTTCATAACTGTCATCAATAAAGAGGAGACAATATTTAGCGATGCGACCAATATAATTAACATAAGCACGATAAAAAGTGCTTTTTTCTCCATCTCCATGGCGGAAAAAAGATTTCCATTTTGTTGCCACCAACCCACTGCCACTAAATTTTCAGGTAGGAATGCTCTTATATTTTTAATCTCTTCTACGGGGTCATCAGAGTGTACATGGATACCATCATAGCTATTGTCTTTTATTTTCAAAACTCTTGAAAGTGCTTCAATCGTAGTATAGATATACGCTTGATCATAGGCTTGCATGCCAGATTTAAAACTCCCTCGATAAGTAAATCGCTTCATCGTAGGAATAAGTGAAAAACCACCAGGTTGGGATTGCGTAAAAACAAGTGTTGTTTTTGAACCCTCTAAAAGTGCAAAACTATCACTTATCCCCTGCCCTGTAATGATTTCAAACTTGGTAATATTTTTATCTTTTACCGCTTTTTTAATGATGCTGTTTATTTTTACTTCATCTTCAAAATTGACACCAAAAAGTGCCGCACCCTCCATGGTATTGCCTTGCTTAACAATTACTTGAGAACTGATATAGGGGCTAAAGTTTAGATGTGGAAATTTCTCTTTAAGTGCTTGCAAACCATACATATCGATACCCTTATCTGCCCTTGGCAAAATAGTAATAGGGTAACTCATAGTTGAAATTTTACTTTTAAACTCTTTACTAGTTCCATTCATAATAGCCATAGCAATGATAAGCACCATTAAACCGATAGAGACACCCAAAAAAGCTAAAAGTGCACTAATGGTTATAAAAGGTTGACTCTTGTCAAATCGTAAATACTTTTTGACAAGATAAGGAACTAGGTTTTTAGTTTTCACTTAGCCAATAATCCTTTTTTAGGACCACTTTTCCCACAGCAATTTTTATACTTTTTACCACTTCCACACGGACATGGCTCATTTCTAGCAATCTTTTTTTCTATCACTTTAGCTTCAGTTTGAACCTCATCCCCATGAGAGAGTTTTACATTTTCAGTTGAGGCTTCCATCTCTTCCATCATCTTAGCCATAGCAGCTTCTCGCTCTTTCTCCTCTGACTCGTCACGAAGTTGAATGAGTTGAAGTGTTTTTGTACTCTCATGTTTGATTCGAGCTATAAGATCAATAAACATTTCATAACTCTCTTTTTTATATTCAGTTAACGGATCTTTTTGATTGTACCCACGAAGTCCAATACCTGTTTTTAAGATATCCATCTGATAAAGATGCTCTCTCCAACTATTGTCAACGACTTGTAGATAAACAATTTTTTCTATCTCATCTCTCTGTTTTGCATCTATAGCAGACATCTTTTTCTCATACATGTCAGTTAGTGCCATATTTAACTTTTCACCCAAAGGCTCTGCTTCAAGCTCTTTGAAGTCATTTTGATTAAACTCGATAAGCACCTCTTCACGAAGTAAGGCTATAAGTTTTTCAAGATTGTACTCATCTTCTGGAATCCCCTCATAAATCTCACTACGACTTAAAACATCTGCAACATAATTTGATCTATTCTCTTTTACTTTATCAGTGATATCAAATTCTGGATCTAAAAGCTCATTTCTATAACGGTAAATTACTTTTCTCTGTTGATTTGCTATATCATCATATTCTAAGATATGTTTTCTTGACTCATAGTGAAGGTTTTCCACTTTTTTCTGTGCATTTTCAACAGCCCTTGTAACCATGCCAGACTCGATATGTTCACCCTCTTCAATTCCTAAACGCTCCATGATAGACTTAATTTTATCACTTCCAAAAATTCTCAAAAGGTTATCTTCAAGACTGAGATAAAATTGACTCACTCCTGGATTACCTTGACGACCTGAACGCCCACGAAGTTGATTATCAATCCGTCTTGATTCATGTCGTTCTGTTCCTATGATATAAAGACCACCAAGTTCTCTTATCTCATCACTTATCTTGATATCAACACCACGACCCGCCATGTTAGTAGCAACCGTAACTGCACCTTTAAGACCAGCATCTAGAATAATTTTTGCTTCACTCTCATGATGTTTCGCATTTAAAACCGTATGTGGCACTTTTTGTTTTTTCATCAGCTCATGTAAAAGCTCACTTTTTTCAATAGAAGCTGTACCTACAAGTACTGGTTGCCCTTTTTTGTGAAGCTCTTTTATTTTTATGATTACCGCATTAAATTTCTCTCGTTCACTTTTGTAGATAAGGTCGTTCAAATCTTTTCGCTCTACGGGAACATTAGTCGGAATTGATAAAACTTCAAGTTTATAAATTTGCTCAAACTCTGTCGCTTCAGTTTGTGCAGTTCCAGTCATGCCTGCTAACTTATCATACATTCTAAAATAATTTTGAAATGTGATATCAGCAAGCGTTTGTGACTCTTCTTGAATTTCAACTTTCTCTTTTGCCTCTAATGCTTGATGAAGTCCTTCACTAAATCGTCTACCTTCACTAAGTCGTCCAGTAAACTCATCTACGATGATAACTTCGCCATCTTTAACCACATAATCAACATCTTTTTCAAATATATTATGTGCTTTTAAAGCTTGGTCTATATGATGACTAAGTGATGCATTTTCAAGATTATAAAGGTTATCCACTTCAAATGCTGCTTCAACTTTTTCAACACCACTTTCGGTCATCATAACCGTTTTGTTTTTCTCATCAACTACAAAATCACCTGTATCTTGGTTGACTTCACCTTTTTCATCTTTCTCAGTTGCCTGAGTCAAAGTTATTGCGATGTCATCTGCTTTGCCATAATTATCAAGTGTTCTATTGGTAGGACCTGAGATGATAAGAGGAGTTCTAGCCTCATCAATTAAGATAGAATCCACCTCATCCACGATAACATAGTTATGTGCTCTTTGTGCCTTTTCAGCGACATTATATTTCATGTTATCTCTAAGGTAATCAAAACCAAACTCATTATTTGTACCATAGGTGATATCCGCTTCATACTGAGCTTTTCGCTCAAGGTCATCATGGATATCGTTGGTAATAACACCGACTGTAAATCCTAAAAATTTATAAATCCGTCCTGTATCTTCTGCATCTCTGTTTGCAAGATAATCATTTACCGTAACAAGATGTACACCCTTACCGCTCATAGCATTTAAAACAATTGCAAGTGTTGCTACAAGTGTTTTACCTTCACCTGTTTTCATCTCTGCAATTTTTCCGTCATGAAGGACTAGTCCACCAACCATTTGGACATCATAGTGCCTAAGTCCAGTAGTACGCTTACTCACTTCTCTAGTGATAGCAAAAGAGTCTACAAGCACTTCGCCTAAACCTTTCTCTTCACTCTGCACTTGAGCTTTAAGGGCATTAAACGCCTCTTTAAGTTGTTCATCACTCATCTTCTCATATTGTGGTTCAAGATCATTTATAATTTTTACGATTTTGAGATATTGTTTTACAATTTTATCATTTTTGGTACCGAATATTTTTTTTACGACGGAGGCTATCATTAACCTTATCCTTTTGTGTAGTTTGTTTACTTAATCGTGCTATTCTAACAAAATATTAATTTTAATCTGCTAAAGTATATTGAATATAAGCAATTATTGTTCCAAACAGAAAGGATATTTTTGAAGAAAATTTTATTATCAGTTGCACTCATTTCCACTACACTTTTAAGTGCCAATATCACACAGTTAAACTCACTAGAGTCAAACT
>JAOZKZ010000027.1:13959-17031 GCA_029935075.1 Campylobacterales bacterium | reverse complement strand
ATTGAAGATCTTTTAGCACGACATCCTAAAGATTTGGATGAATCAATAGTCGCTGAGCTGATAAAAGATAAAATTGTATTGGTTACTGGTGCTGGTGGGAGTATCGGTAGTGAGATAGTCAAACAGTGTGCCAAACATGGGGCAAAGCAGTTGTTGCTTTTAGACCACAGCGAGTATAACCTTTATAGTTTGAGTGAAGCGTTGGAGTTTAAAAACAAAGTTACACTTATGCAGTCGGTTGTGGATAAAAAGTTGTTTGAGAAGGTGTTTGAAAAGTATAGACCTCAGATTGTTATCCATGCAGCGGCATATAAACATGTTCCGCTTTGTGAGGAAAATATCGAGGGTGCAGTACTTAACAATATCATAGGAACTAAAAATTGTATCGATCTCTCTATCAAATACGGTGTTTCTAAATTTGTTTTGATTTCCACAGATAAAGCAGTTCGTCCTACAAATGTCATGGGGGCTACTAAAAGAGTGAGTGAGCTTTATGCTCAAAATGTTGACTCAAAAGATACTCTTATCACAGGAGTGAGGTTTGGAAATGTTCTTGGTTCCTCTGGGTCTGTGATCCCAAAATTTAAAAAACAGATTGAGAACAATAGACCTTTGACGATCACGCATCCAGATATTACACGCTATTTTATGTTGATTCCAGAAGCATGTCAATTAGTTCTGCAAGCTGCTGCAATTGCTAAAAATGGGGAACTTTTTATTCTTGATATGGGTGAGCCGATAAAGATTGTAGACTTGGCAAAAAAGATGTTAAAGATTTATGATAAACAAGATTTACAGATTATATATACGGGGTTGAGAAAGGGTGAAAAGCTTTATGAAGAGTTGTTGTTAGATGAAAGCGATAAAGATACACGATATGACTCTATTTTTATAGCCCCAAAAACCGAATATGAGATAGATAGTTTAAACAGAGACATAGAAGAGTTGATAAGAGCAGAAGATCAAGTTGCAAAACTTAAATATATTTTACCTGAATTTAAACATAAAATATAAATAATCTAATATAATTAAAAATAAATTAAATATACTGTAAACTATCTTTTCATGAAGCAGAGATAAAACTATTTTTAGTACAATGAACCCAAATTATTACAAGGTATCCATATTGAAGAGCATTATACAATTATTCACCATATCCGCACTCTTTTTAGTCTTAGCCAGCTCAAATTTGACAGCTCGAGAAGTTTCAGGAAGTTTATCAGCTGGAGAGGGTTCATCATTTATCCCTTCTCAAGGATCGGCTTTTAGTATCATAAGTGATGTTACAAGTGGTATTTATGGTGGAAATTTCAATATCTTAATAAAAAGTGGTGGTAGGATAATTTATAAAGAGCGCAATCAATTAGATGATTTGTACCTTGTTTTTAATGAACCTGTTGATGATGGGGATGTTATAAAGCTTGATGTTATCAAAGGTGTTTTTATCTTTAAGATGAGCCACATGAACACACTTCCAGATGTGATAGTTGAAGCTATAAAACAGCAAGCTCCAAGAGAGTACAAACAGTTAAAACCACTGCATCGACCAATAAAGAAAAAGAGACCAGTAGCACCAAAGGTAGTAACACCAAAACCTGTAATTGCTCCTAAAATAAAAAAAGTCATTCCTCAACAAGTTATTGCATCACCTATTGAGGAATCAAGAGTTATCAAGCGTCATATTCAACCCTCAGAGTACAAAAGAGAGATAGCACCAACAATTCCTGTAGCTCCAGTTATCGAGCAACCTGAGATCATGACACCAGCAATTGAAAAAAGATCAATACCTACAGATATTGCAAAACCAATTATTAGGGAAGATATCATCAAACCAACAGAGACAAAAAGTAGAATTGACACTTTATCTAACTCTATAGATAGTATCAATAAAAAGATTGCCTCTGTTATAAATGCACAAAGAAAAGATATAGGTGTTATCAAAAGTGATATAGAAGATGTTGCAAAAAAGAGTAAAGTTGAAGCTCCAAAAACTTCAATTTCTGGTGTATCGTCAATTCCATTGGCAAAAACTTTTCCGATGGATATAGATAATACTTTGAGTCCTATTGGTCAAAAAAATACTTTTCCTAAAACTCAAACCAATATTGACCCAGCATCACAAAATCTAAATATACCTAGAGTGTTGAGTCAAAAAGATATTGGGTCGTTTCAAACCATGATAGCTACAGGTGATGTTGAAAAACCAAAATTTCAAACTTCCACTCCAGGTTTTATGGTGAAGAAGATAAAAATACAAGAGAAAATCTCTAAACCAAAAATGGAAGTTGTTAAAACTGTTCCAGCACCTACAATAGAGCAAGAAGATATAAAATATGTTCAGCCAGAGATTATAGCTCCACCAGTTGTACAAGAGATTATTGTGCCTAAAATTATAGAAAAACCGATAGTCAGAAGTGAGATAGCAAAAGATAGAATTATCATCACAAAAACAATAGCAAATCAAGAGAAGAAAAAGGTTCAAAAAGAGGAACCTAGAGTTATCAAGCGTCATGTTCAGCCTCAAAATTATAGAGATCAAGAGGAGCAGATTCCTCAGCGTATGTCTGAGAGGGTTATGGGGAATGGCTATGGTTTAGCAACATCAGGGAAAATTAAAGTTAAAGCTTATAGTAATAATAGAGCAATTTCAGCATGGGTAGAGGTGTTTAATGCAGGAACAAACCAGCGCGTAAAAACTTTTTATACTGGAAAAGGAAAATCGCTTAAAGATGTTAAACTTCCTGCTGGAACATATGTGATAAAAGCGACTTATCGTACTGCTGGGTCTAAAAGAAAAAAAACCATTGGAAGAGTAACGCTAGAAGAGGGTGAGAGTATCAATAAAAGTATCTCTTTTAATGATGGCTCAATTAAAGTAAAAGTAAAGAAATCAGGTAATCCAATCTATGCAAAAGTAGAAGTTTTTAAAAGCGGTAAAAAAAGACGAATTGCTTATGAATTTTCATCAAAAATAACTGGAGTGGCAAATCTTAGCCTTGGGAGTGGGAAGTATGATATTGTGGTAAAAGACCATGGTGATGTACAAAGATTTGATTCTATAACTGTTAAAGG
>JAOZKZ010000027.1:0-13859 GCA_029935075.1 Campylobacterales bacterium | reverse complement strand
TTGTGGTAAAAGACCATGGTGATGTACAAAGATTTGATTCTATAACTGTTAAAGGCGGTAAGAGTAAAACTATAAATGTGGACTTCTAAACAAAATCCTAGATTATACAATATAGTATCTCATCTAGCATTTGTCATTTGCACCATAAATTTCAGGAAAAATCATCGCCTATGCTTTGGCATAAGCTCAAATTTATCCTAAAATTTCTAATACAAAGCACAAACACTATATGAAATACTATATTGTATAATCTAGGATTATCAGCTATAATGTTCTTTTATAATATAGAGGGAACAATACATGGCAAGAATGACAAATGCTGAGGCATTAGAACTTATCAAAAACTGCTCTCTCTCCAAACTTGGGGAGATGGCATTAAAACGAAAACGAGAACTTCATCCAAAAAAAATTACATCTTTTGTAGTAGATAGAAATATAAACTATACCAATGTCTGTTGGGTTGATTGTGATTTTTGTGCATTTTATAGACATGCTAAAGATGATGATGCTTATGTTCTTACTTTTGAGCAGATTGGGGAGAAAATCGATGAGCTTATCGCTATCGGTGGAACACAAATCCTTTTTCAAGGTGGGGTGCATCCAAAGTTAAAAATTGAGTGGTATGAAGATTTAGTGGAGTGGATTAGTACTAATTATCCAACAATAACGATTCACGGGTTTTCAGCTATTGAGATTGATTATATTGCAAAGATTTCAAAAATTAGTTATACAGAGGTTTTACAAAGACTTCAAGCAAAAGGGCTTTTTTCAATTCCCGGTGCTGGGGCAGAAATCCTTAGTGACAGGGTTCGTGATATAATTGCTCCTAAAAAGTTAGATGTTAAAAATTGGTTGGATGTCCATAGACAAGCACATCATGTGGGTATCAAGTCAACTGCAACGATGATGTTTGGAACGGTTGAGACTGATGAAGAGATTATTGAGCATTGGGAACATATCCGAAATCTTCAAGATGAGACGGGTGGATTTAGAGCCTACATCATGTGGAGTTATCAACCTGACAATACAAAATTGGCGAAAGATAATCCAGAGATAACCAAACAGTCTTCAAACCGTTATCTTCGTCTGTTGGCCGTAAGTCGTCTCTATCTGGATAACTTTCAAAATATTCAATCCTCATGGGTTACACAAGGAAGTTATGTTGGTCAATTAGCTCTTTTGTTTGGTGCAAATGATTTGGGAAGTACCATGATGGAAGAGAATGTCGTGGCAGCAGCAGGAGCGGTAAATCGAATGAATCAAGAGGAGATGATACGGCTTATCTCTGATATCGATGAGATACCTGCTAAAAGAGATACAGCATATAACATGTTAGAAATTTTTGAAAAAGAGAGTGTATGAGAAAATTTATATTTTTATTGTTAATTTTACAAGGAGTACTATTGAGCGCAACATTAGGAGAGATTGAAGTTAAGGGTGTTAAAGTTCCTTTTATATATGAGAAGGATAGTACATTGCCTATCGCTTCTTTGGAGATTGTTTTTCAAAACAGTGGAAGTATCGAGGATAAGAATCTCTCAGGAATTGCAGCTTTTACATCCTCAATTCTAAATGAGGGTACAAAAAAGCTAGGTTCAGTTGGATTTGCAAAAAAGCTTGAAGAGAATGCAATCCACATTGGAGCACATAGAGGAAATGAATCTTTTTCAATGGAGTTAAGTTCATTAATGGAAAAGTTTGATGAGGGGGCTGAGTATTTTAAAGAGTTACTTAGTGACCCGAACTTTTCTAAAGAGAGTTTTGAAAAGATAAAACTTTTAAAAATTGCTTCGATTAAAAAAAGAGAGAGTGATTTTGACTATATTGCAAGTTTAGGACTTAAACAGCTTCGATATAAGGGAACGGCTATAGAAAATCCTGCTATTGGAACTATGGAGAGTTTAAATGCTTTAAGAATTAAAGATATCGAAGCATTTTTTCAAACCCACATGGTACTTAGTCGAGCAGTTGTGATTGTTGGTGGAGACCTTGACGAAAAAGAGGCTAAAAAACTAGCTTTAAAAGTCTTATCAAGCTTAGAAGTTGGAAAATCTGAGCCTTTAGCTACATTTGGCTCTTTAGAAAAATCTGAACGCGTAGAAATTATAAAAGATACCGAACAAGCTTATGTCTATTTTGGTGCACCGTATCATATGGAAGTGGATGATAAAGATGCTTACAAATCAAAAGTTGCAAGTTTTATCCTTGGAAGTGGTGGTTTTGGAAGTCGTCTGATGGAAGAGGTTAGGGTGAAAAGAGGATTGGCGTATTCTGCGTATGCTCGGACATCTTTGAACCGTTCGCATAGCCATTTTAGTGGACATCTTCAGACAAAGCTTGAGAGTCAAGAAGAGGCGATAAAGATTGTTAAAGAGGTAGTTTCTGAGTTTGTAAAAAAAGGTGCAACAGCGGATGAGTTAGAACAAGCTAAAAAGTTTATCATCGGAAGTGAACCACTCAGAAATGAGACGTTAAGCCAGCGACTTAACCGAACTTTTATGGAGTATTATAAAGGTTTAGAGATTGGGCATTCTAAAAAAGAGTTAGAGATGATTGGAAAATTAACGCTTAAAGAGCTTAATGAGTTTATAGCCACACATGACGAAATAAATAAATTGAGTTTCTCAATTGTTACTAAAAAGTGAAGATAAAGCACGCTTAAAAAAGATAGGGGTATCCAATCTGTTGGACTTAGCCCTTATCGCTCCCTCAAGGTATGAAAACCTTTATATTTCAAACACTCCAAAAGTTGGGTTTAACAATGTTTTAGATGCCACGATACTTTCAACTAACTACAATCCAAAATTTATGAAACTTACCCTTTTTGCTCACAATTTTGATATGGAATTAAATGGTATTATCTTTCACGCAAGAAAGTTTCATTATGATACTTTTAAAAGTCAAAACAGAGTGCATGTGATAGGTAAGCTTGATATGAATTATGAGAAGCTTCAAATCGTGCAACCACAAGTAGTTGAAGAGATAAATACTATCGTTCCAAAGTATAAAACGAAGTTACAAAATAAAACCATGTTAAGACTCATAAAAGAACAAGTTACAAAAGAGGCTCTTTTGGATTTGGGAATTGAAGCAAAAATGGTAGAGACACTTTATCAGATGCACCATCCCACAGTTGAGTTTGTCAATGCTTTTGAAAAAGAGGGTGTTTTTTCTGATGAGTGCATTTATACTTTGAAGTATTTAGAGATTTATAACCATATCCAAAAACTCTCAGAAAAGAAGATTGATACCCCTTCTAAAAAAAAGCTAAATGGAGATTTGAATGCTTTTTTAGAGGGATTACCATTTACCCTTACAAGAGATCAGTTTAAAGTAATTGAGGAGATTAAACATGATTTTTTAGGAGAGAAGTCTGCAAAAAGAGTCATCATGGGAGATGTTGGTAGTGGAAAGACTATGGTTATTTTGGCTTCTGTCATGTTGGCATATCCTTCAAAATCAATCCTCATGGCTCCTACTACGATACTGGCATCTCAAATTTATGAAGAGGCTTTGAAGTTTTTACCAAAGAGTTTTAAAATCGCACTTATAACCAATAAAAGTGATAAAAAAGAGTCCCTGCTTGAGTATGATTTTTTAGTGGGAACACATGCCCTTTTATATCGAGAATTACCCGATGCAGACTTGGTTATGATAGATGAACAGCATCGTTTTGGAACTAAACAGAGAGCTTCTATCTCAAAGTTAGTGGCAACTGGCGATAAAACTCCACATTTTTTACAATTTTCAGCCACTCCAATTCCAAGAACACTTAGTATGATACAATCTTCCATTATTGACATCAGCCAAATTAAAGAGCTTCCATTCCCAAAAGATATCGATACACTAAATATTGGAGGGGCTGAGTTTGCTGATTTGGTTGAACATATAAAAGAGGAGATAAAAGGGGATAGGCAGACAATTGTGGTTTATCCTTTGGTTGAAGAGAGTGAAGTTATAGATTATCAATCCATCGATGAAGCAAGGGGTTGGTGGGAGAAAACTTTTGAAAAGGTTTATGTAACTTACGGAAAAGATAAAGAGAAAGAAAATGTTATCGAAGCTTTTAAAGAGAGTGGAAATATACTTATAGCTACAACACTCATAGAGGTAGGTATATCCCTTCCAAATCTCTCTACTATCGTTATAGTTGCACCTGAGAGGTTAGGACTTGCATCTTTACATCAGCTACGAGGACGAGTTAGTAGAACTGGTTTAAAGGGGTATTGTTATCTTTTTAGTAAACAAAGACCAAGTGAAAAGCTTATGAAGTTTTCTCAAACGCTTGATGGATTTGAAATTGCTGAGCTTGATTTGAGATATCGTCAAGGTGGGGATTTGTTAAAAGGGGATATTCAAAGTGGTAAGAGTTTTAAGTGGTTTGATCCTAAGGAAGACGAGGAGATTTTGAAGAGGGTGAAAGAGTTATACTGATAGGTAGTTTGATAACAAAGCAAGCACCATGGTCAGCATTATATGCTGTGAGCTCTCCTTGGCAGTGCTCTTCTATAATTGTTTTTGACATATAGAGTCCTAATCCAGTCCCATTTTTAGACTTAGTAGAGAAGTATGGATCAAAAATCTGTTCTAATTGACTATCTGGTATACCGCCTGCATTGTCTATGACTATGATAGATTGAGTATCATCTCCTTTATTGATGAAAACTTCTATTTTAGGTTTTGAAATTTTATGTTCAATTAGAGCATCTTCAGCATTTTTAAGCAGATTTAGCAGTACTTGTATCACTTCATTTTCATAGCAGTAGATTGATTCTAGATCATCAATATTGAGTTTGATCTCGATACTTTTACTTTTAAAACTTTGTTCTAACATGGAGAGTGCACGGTTAAAGGCATCACTTAAGTAAAAATTTGTTGCATTTTTATTTGGTTTGAAAAAGTTTCTAAAATCGTTGATAGTTTGACTCATGTATTGTATGTTTGTATTGATTTTACTGAAGTGATCAAGGAGATATGTTGAACTTTGTTCCATCTCTTGTGTTGTGCAACACTCTATCTTACCAAACTCTATTTTAGTTTGCATGGCTGTAATAGTCGCAGCTATAACACTAAGTGGTTGTCTCCATTGATGTGCGATCATACTTATCATCTCACCCATCTGTGCAAAACGGGATTGTTGGATGAGTTGATTTGTTTTTTGTCTATTGATGTATTCAAGCTCTTTTCGTCTGGTAATATCTCTCCAGTGGCTATGCATGGTCATCTCATTTTGTATCTGCATAGGGGTTAGGGTTACTTCTGTCCAAAGTCTAGTTCCATCACTTAGTTTAACATACCAGTCAAAACGAGATAAACCCTCGTTCATTGCTTGAGTAAACATATCTTTCATTGAAATTGGATTTGTATCTCTAAAAAAAGAGGAGAGCATATCTTGTAAATCATTTTTACTGTCACACTGCATCATTTTTAAGATAGCATTATTATATTCAGTTATTGATTCATTTTTTAGAAGGATAATACCATCTTTAGTGCTGTTAAAAAGTTCTTCATATAGTGTTTTTTGAACTTTAACATCCTCTTTTAATCGCTCTTTTTGTTTTTGTATTGTTTTTGTTTGAATTGCAATTTCTGATTTGAGATTTTCAGTTCGTTTTTGCAAAGATAGTTCTCTCTCTTTGAGAGGGGTGATATCCATAATATAACCAGCGAAATGAGTAATATTGTTTTTACTATCTCGAATCATATGCGTGGCATCATAAACCCATATAATAGATTCATCTTTTTTAATTACTCTATAGGGTTGGTGTATAAAACGATCACAATCAGTTTTGGAGTATTGTTCTACTTCATCTAAAACATGTGCTAAATCTTCAGGATGGATTATATCACTATAGGAGATCATCCCCTTGCGAAAAGATTCTGGACTATATCCTAAGATGTCTGTTGTATTCTCTGATACGAAAGAGACGGGCCAATCAGGTCTATTTTCCCACTTGAAAAATATAAATTCTCCTGAATCTAGTAGTTCATTTATGGTTGAGTTTTCGGAAATAGTGAGCATTAATTATGCCTGTACGAGTTGTTTTTCGGTTTTTAGTTTATATCCAATTGCATAGAGTGTTTCTATACTATTTTCTGGTAGTTTTTTTCTAAGTTTAGATATAAGAAAACGAATATTATCGGCTGTGATATCAACTTTTTCATGGTGAAAATGTGAGATAATTTTTTCAGTTGTACAAATATCTTCAAACACTTCTGCCAATATCTCTAAGATAAGAGACTCATGTTTGGTTAACTTAATATATTGGTTAAAGTGTAAAAGTGATTTTTTTACATTATCGTAGTGATATCCATTACCTAGGTCAATCTCTGTAGATTCATTTGTAGGCACTTTCAATTTTTTCCCGATTTTATAAAATGCAGTAAGTAGTGATTTTATTTCGATAGGTTTTGTTATATACTGAGAAATTCCTAAATTAATTAAATCTAATAGATAATGACTCTCGTCATGTGCTGAAAGTACGATAATCTGCTGCTCTTCACTCTCTTTTCTAATCTCTTCAACTAATTTTACACCGTTTAAGATGGGCATTTCGATATCAGTAATAATCAAGTCATAATTAGTCCCGGTGCGAACAAAAAAGTCATGGTACTTTGCTAATCCCTCTTCTCCATCACAAGCTGTATCTACTGTTTTAAAATAGTGTTCTAAAATCTCTACGGTACTCTCTCTAATTTCCTCATAATCTTCAACAAATAGAACAGAAAGTTCTTTAGTTAATGAAAAAATTTCTGAATAATTAGACATGAAGACCACCAATTTGAGTTTAGTAAATTAAAAAATTCTGAAGATTATATCATAATAATAATTAATTAAATATTTTTAATTGTAGTTAAAATGTTGAAGAATTGTTGTCCAAATGTTAAAATTATTTTTTAAATAACCGATGTTGAGTTGTCAGAGATTTATTATTAGGACGAAAGATGAAGTACATTGTAATCATAATCTTTTTTTTTAATTTTTCTACTGTTTTTGCAAAGGGTGTGCGTGCAGGCACAGTGATACAAAACTCTGCAATGCTTAGCTTCTCTTTAGATGAGGAGGAGTTTAGTATAAAGAGCAATGTTGCAAAAAGTGTTGTAGATCAACTAATAGATGTAAAAGTCTCTTGGATGGATACAAGACCTATGGTCGTAAGCCTTGGTGAAAGACAAAGAGTTTTGACTTATAAGGTCTTAAATAGTGGCAACGGAAGAGATAGATACACACTTCTAGCCGAAGAGTTAAACTATAAATCAGAGTTTAGCTTGGAGAAAAAAAGAGTCTATTTAGATACTAATGATAATTATCGTTTTGACGCTTCAGATCGGCAGAGAAAGACAGTTAGACTAGATGAAGATAGAGAGCAGTTAGTTTTTGTTGTATCAAAAATTGATGACTCTTTAACTGCATTAAGTGGAAGTAAAAACTTTGTAAATCTCAAAGCCCTTTCACAGATTGGTGGGTCTGGGAAAAAAGGGAAGATTTATATAGGGAGAGGTGTTGATGGTGTTGATGTTGTTGATGGGTTTTCTGGTGGGATTAGTGAGGATGAAGGGAGTTATAAACTTTTAATCGCAAATGTCATCATAAACAAAGATATCTCTATTTATGATGAACTTATCACTGTGACTCTTTCAGTTACTGTAGGTGGTGAGGGAAGTGTTAAGAGTGTCAAGATAGTAGATGTTATACCAAATGAGACAAAATATATCAAAGGAACATTAATGTTAGATGGTGGGCAGATGAGTGACCAAAAAGATAGTGATGCTGGAAGATATAGAAGAAAATATAAAGAGCGTAAAGCTCAGGTTTTGATGAGTTTGGGTGAGCTTGATACCTCAAGTAATCATACCATTACATATAATTTAAAAATAAGATAGGAGATAAAATGAAGAAAATAGTTATGGCAACTTTGTCAGCACTTGTTTTAAGCACAACAGCTTTGCAAGCAAAAGAGTCGTTAGTAACACTAAGTACAAAATCTTTTAAAGAGGTTGTGACAGTAGATGCTAGTGGTACAAAAAAGATAGTTTTAGTAGAGGCGAAAAAAGTAGTTCCAGGCGATACTGTAGTTTATAAAAACTCTATCAAAAATGCAAGCAAAAAAAGTGTTAATGATATGGTTTTAAACAATGCTATTCCTAAACATACCCAGTATGTGGCTGAAAGTGCAAAGTGTGAAAAAGATTGTGATATTTTGTTTTCAATTGACGGCGGAAAGAAGTTTGATAAAGCTGAGAGTCTTATGGTCAAAGTAGGAGATAACGAGCGTCTAGCAATGCCTAAAGAGTATACAAATGTAAGATGGATTTTAACATCAGCACTTGATGCAAACTCTGTGACAGATGTGAGTTTTAAGACTAGATTACAGTAAGTTAGAGGTGTGTTATACACTTATAAAATGGGCTTGGAGGAGTACCATTTTCTAAGTGCATAACACTTATGATTTTAATTCCTATAGGGGGAAAACATGTTTTCAAAAACAAAAAAATTAGTAGTGGCAGCACTACTATCTGTGAGTGCAACAAGTGCGTTTGCAGCAGGAACACTTTCAGGTACAAATGTTGATTCAACAGCATCACTATCATTTACAGTAAATGGTGCTCAGTCTCAGGTAACATCAACAAATAGTTACAAAGTGGATAACAAGGTGGATCTAGTGGTTTCAACTGTTGATACACAAGCTGTGACCGTAAGTCCAGATGCCATGAATGTTTTACTGACATATAAAGTAAGAAATGATGGAAATACTGTTCAAGATTTTTTACTCTCATCACTTACAACTTCAACAACTGCTTTTTCTGCGGGAAATGAGGTTACTGATGGTTATGATCTATCTAATGTAAGAGTATTTGTGGATTCAAATAACAATGGTACATATGAAGAAGGTACAGATGTTGAAGCATATATCGATGAATTGGCTCCTGATGCTGATATGACAGTATTTATTGTTGCAGATGTTCCAACAGATGCGGCAAATGATGCAATTGCAATATATGATCTTCAAGCACAAGTTGCAACTGGTGGAACAGCTGGAACAGAAGGTGGAGCAATTGCAAATGATAATGCAGGTCAAGCTGATGATGCAGCAACTGTACAAATTGTTTTTGCTGATGGTCAAGGTACAACAGATGCACAGCACGATGGTATTCACGCAAGTGCAGATGCTTGGAAAATTGTTACAGCAGAGGTAACGGTTTCTAAAAACTCTATTGTAGTTAGTGATCCTGTAAATGGAACAACAAATCCAAAAAGAATTCCAGGAGCTGTAGTTAGATACTGTTATATTGTTGTAAATGCTGAAGGTGGAGCAGAAGCTACAGGGGCACTTATAACAGATATATTAAATCCTACAGTACTTGATTTGTCAGGTTCAACTGTAGCTACTTATAGTGGAGCAGCAACATGTGATTGTAGTAGTGCTGATGCTGATATAGCTGGTGCAAATGGTGGTAATGGAGAAAATCCAAATGCTCAAGGTCAGGTAAAAGTTGATTTTGATGCAGTAGCTGGTGGTACAACAGAGTGTGCCTATGTTTCAGCAACTATCAAATAGATAATAAATAATATTATGCGAAGAGTTAAGTGGTTATTTTTACCCTTACTCTTTGTGTTATCTATACACTCCTCTTTATATGCGATTTCATTTAAAGATATTGTTTTTGAACCTGCAGTTGCTGAGTTTCAATTAGAAGATATCGATGTAGATGAGATTTATGTAAGTACTTCAAATCATGTTAAGATAAAAGTTGAAGTACAAGAGGAACACAATCAAACAAAACCCATACAACCTACACTCTCATTTTATCGATATGATACTTCGGCTGATAGTTACCTGAGTGTTTCACAAACATTTTATCAACCAAGCGTTGAGATGAGTAGAAAATTTAATCCAATGACCCCTCTGTTGTTAGAAAATGGTGACGAGATAGACATATCTAAAAAGTTACCAGCTATAAAATGTCAAATTTTTAGACGAAATGAGCCTTTGATTATCGTCTATCATGATAATAATCTTTCAAATACTAAATGTGTTAAGTTGCATATCACTACTGATAAAGATGAAGAGTTAATCCAACTTTATAAAAGTGATGAAAAAGATGATATGTTTGTAGGATATATAAATACTCACACAAAATGTTTAGCTAAATGTGACGGGAGACTGTTTGTTGAAAAGGGTACAGAGATAAGAGCTTCACTAGAAAAAGAGTCAAAAAAGAGTAGAGTTTATGAAAAAGAGATATTTGCAATTGCAGGAGTTGAACATATTGTTTTTGAAACCAAGGCAGAGCCTGAGAAAAAAGAGGCTTTGGTTTGGGCTAGTATCGAAGCAAATAAGCGTGTCGCTTCAGTTGGGGAGTTTATAAAATATACGATTGTTTTGGAAAACAGAGGCGAAAAAGATGTGGAAAATGCTCTTTTAATAAGCAAATTCTCATCGGGGTTAAAATACAAATTGGGCACAAAAGAAAAAAAGATAAAACTTTTAAAAGCGGGAGATAGTAAAACGCTTACTTTTATCGCAAATGTAGATATAGATGCAAAGAAAAGTGTTCAAAATAGTGTGCATCTTCTTTATAATGGTAAAAAATCAAATCAAAGTATAAGCCAGATAAAAATAGAGCAAGATTTTGATGATAAATCTGTAATCTTAGGGAAAATTGAGTTAGACCAAAAAGAGCATAATATCTCACTTTCAGGTTTTAAAATCTATTTGGAAAATGGCAAATATACATTAAGTGATAAGTATGGAAAGTTTCATTTTGAAAATATCCAACCCTCAACTCATGTAGTGAGTATTGACCCCGATAGCCTTGATGGAAAATTTACTTTAACAGAGTGTAAAGCAAATGCAAGAAGCTTAGGCAGTTATACTTCACATTTTGTAGATACTCGAAGCTCGCATATTAAGAAAGTTACATTTTGCGTGAAACAAAATAGATTGCTCAAAGATATAAATAGCACGCTTTCATTTAACATAAGTGATGAAAAATCTGAAGGCATGCCTCGGTTCACTTCAGCTGATTTTGATAAATTTAAAAGTGGATTTATATGGCCAAAAGAGGGTTATGTTCCTCCTATGCCATCGATAAAAGTAGCATTTATGCACAAATCTGATGAGAAGATGCAACTTTTTTTAAATAGTAAAAAAGTAGATATGCTAAATTATGACGGTGCAGTTAAAAGTAGAGATAAGAAAAGTGTGATTAGTAAGTATAGAGGTATAGATATTGTTGATGGTGATAATATATTAGAAGCTAGGATAGGTACTAAAACAATCATGCGAAAAATTCATCTCTCCACAACTCCAGTAAAAGCAGTCGTTTTAAAAGATAAGTCAACTCTTATAGCTGATGGAAAAAATCCCGTAGTTATTGCTGTACAGCTTTTTGATGCAGCAGGCTTCCCTCTTCGTCGTGGCATGGTTGGAAAATTTTCAGTTGAAAAACCTTATCTTTCACAAGAGAGATTAGATGTTTTAGAGAAAAACCCTTTAGCTCTTGGAGTAGAGGATGATAAGTATAGTGTTTCAAAAGATGGTATAGCATATATCCCTTTGCAGGCTACCTCAAAATCTGGAGAGATTAAACTACATTTTCCATTTCAAAATAGCAATGAATATACAAAAACATGGCTAATTGCAAAAGCAAGAGATTGGTTTATAGTTGGATTTGCTGAGGGGAGTGTTGGCTATGAAGCACTCAAAGATGCGTTGACAAAAAGTAAATCTGATGAAGTTGTGACGAAAAAAAAAGTATCATTTTTTGCAAAAGGAAAAGTCACTGGGGATGCACTTTTGACCATCGCCTATGATAGTGGAAAAAGATTGGATCTGGGAATTTTAGAAGAGAGTGATTTGGAAGCTAAATATACAATATATGCCGATTCAACGCTTCAAAAAAATGAAGCACCAAGCAGTAAAAAACTTTATCTTAAAATTGAGAAAAAAGCTTTTTATGCTCTTTTTGGAGATTTTGATACAGGATTTGATACACATGAACTTTCAAGATATTCACGTCGTTTAAATGGTGTAAAGTCTGAGTTTCATGGAGAGATATTTGAGTATAGTGCTTTTGTAAGCCAAAGTAATCTCAGTTTTAAAAGGGATGAACTTCAAGGTGATGGCACAAGTGGATTGTATTATTTGAGCAGTAAAGATATTGTTGTTGGTTCTGAAAAAGTTTATGTTGAGGTTCGTGATAGATATAGGGATGAGATAATTATCTCAAAAAAGCCCATGCATCCTGTTTATGATTATAATATAGACTATTTTGGAGCAACCCTCTATTTTAAAGAGCCTATTTTAAAAAGAGATACAGAGGGAAATCCACAGTTTATAGTGGTTGAGTATGAACTTGAAAATGGAAAGAGGAGAAGTTACACTTATGGTGGTAGAGGAGCAATGAAGTTTTTTGATGGAGTTTTAGAGATTGGAGCAACAGCTCTTGGTGAAGAGAATTTTGATGATGTAGATACTCTTTATGGTTTTGATGCAAAACTAAATGCTGGCAATAACATAGTCATAAATGCCGAGTACGCACAGACTAAAACAGCAATCGACTCAAATACAAGCACTTCAAATGCGTATCTTGTAGAACTTTCTCATCATAACCAATATGCACAAACAAAACTCTATTTTAAAAAACAAGAAGAGAGTTTTGGCTTTGGTCATCAAAATCTCTCACAAAGTGCAACTCAAAAATACGGAGTAGATACAACAATAAACTATTTTAAACATGTAGCATTGAAACTATCAGCATATGGAGATAAATCACTAAAAACTGGAGATAAACAAAATGTTGCTGAAGCTATTGCACAGTATCAAAGAGCTGGCTATTTGGCATCTTTTGGGTATAGATATGCAAATGATAGCACAAAAGATAGTGGAAATTCTCAACTCATAAGTACAATAAGCAGAGGTTTTTTTAACAACAAACTTAAACTCTCAGCTGCTTATGAATTTTCATTAAATGGAAAGTCTGATGAATTTAATAACCGTACATTTGCCGAAGCTTCATATTTTATAAACCAATATGTAGAAATTTTTGTAAATCATGAGATATTAGAGGGCGAGACACAAAAATCAAATATAAGTCGAGCTGGGATAAAAGGAAGACCGTGGAGTGGTGCTACGATAGAGAGTGTGGTAAATCAAGAGTTTGAAAATGATTCTCCTCGTCTATTTGGTGGGCTTGGTCTCCATCAAAACTGGCAAGTCAACAAAGAGTTAATGCTTTTGGCTTCAATGGAGAGGGAGCAGACTCTTAAAGGTGATACCAAAGATGAGGATTTTACAGCTTACTCTTTGGGTGCAAATTATAGAAAAAATAGTTGGGTTTATAGTACAAAAGGAGAGTATAGAACTTCAGCCCAAGAGAAAAAAATAAATTTTGATCTAGGTGTTTATACGGAGGTAAATAATAATTTAGGTTTTGCTTTTGGTGCAAGAGTGAATGATGTGAAAGTAAAAGAGAATAATTCGAAAGCCGCAGAGTTGAAATTTTCATTAGCCAAAAGGGATGATAACTATTTACTGTTAAATCAATTGAAATATCTCTACAATAAAGAGCAAGATGCAAAAGTATCAAAAGTCATAAATTCACTTCTTTTTGAGATAAACCCAACAAACAAGACAACACTTTCAGCACATTATGGAGTAAAATATACCCAAGATTGGATTGATGAGGCAAGTTATGATAGCCTTATAGATACCACTGGATTTGAGTTTATCTATGATTTCAATAGACGATTAGAACTTGGATTTGTTGGAAGTTTTTTACACTCGTATGAAACCAAAAGTATAGATGAGAGTATTGGGACATATATAGGGTATAACCTTTTTAAAAACAGTTGG
>JAOZKZ010000144.1 GCA_029935075.1 Campylobacterales bacterium | reverse complement strand
CCACTCCCCATAAACGGATAGGTTGAGAGATATTGACACTATAGCCATCATCATCACTTCCAGCATCTGGGTTAAATTGTGAATAATCCAATCCTAAAGAGGGGTTTTCATATCGTAAAAGTTTGTTGCTCTCTTGTTTTGCTACTTCTGTTTCTAGCGATGAAGATTTGAGATAAGGGCTGTTTTGTACAGCTTTTTGTAAAAATGTCTCAAAACTATCCGCAGATAACATGGTAGAAAAAACAAGAGAGCTTAATAGAAATTTCTTCATATTTGCTCCTGTTAAATTATATAAAATGTGGTAGATATAATTTAAGAGATAGGAGGTCTGAAAAGCTCCAGTGAAGATTTAAAAGAGTAGAGATTTTGTTTTGGTAGTGGCAGTGAACTAACTAAAAGCTCATCTGGTAAAATAACATTTTGTGGAAGTAAAAAAACTTGATGAAATACAACATCACACTCACATGCATCACCATGTGCATCTGGTGTTTGATGATTATCTGCGTACTCTGCTACATCGTGATGATGCTCGTCTATATGCATGGGAAAGATACCATGAGTTACATATAAACCCATTACAAACAGTAAGATAATTGTAATTCTCTTTTTTGCTTTCATCTGAGTATTATAGCATAATTACTTAACTGTCTTTTTCCCACTATTCATCCAGCCAAACATGATACCACCTGCTAAATCTTTTGTATTTACATATCCCATATCTTTTGCTAAAAATTGACCGACCATTTTTGTTCTACTTGCAGTTCTGCATACTAAGATAATAGGTTGGTTTTTATCTTTGACTACTTTTTGAAGTTCATCCATAAACTTAGGTACATCGTAATTTCCTCTTTCATCAAAAAACATAATTTTTGTAGTTCCAGGAACTACACCAGTCTCTATCCATTCTGCAGGTGTTCTTATATCGATGATTGCTGCACCCTTTTCGTGAAGAGCCATCATCTCTTTAGCATCTATGCTTTGAAACTCCGCAAAAGCAAATGCTTGAAGTGTTAGTAGTGTAAATAGTATCTTTTTTATCATATTTGTTTTTCCATCTTTTGTTTCATCTTTTTTTCTATTGCCATCTCTTCTATTTTTGGGGCAATCTTACTTTTTTCTTCACCCTCTATCGCTATCTTTATCACAGAGAGAAATTTTTCAGGCGTTGAACCACCCACTTTTGGTTTTCGTATCTCTTTTTCATCTTTTGGGTCTATAAAATAAAATGTTGGCATATCTCTAGTGTAAAATCGATTTGGATAGACTTGTTTTTCAGCATCTCTTATAACAACTACATAGTTTTTGTTGAGATAGTCAATCACTTCGTCTTTTTCAAAAACGATATCTTTTGTATAATCACATACAGGACACCCCTCGATACTTGTCATAAATAGAACAATTTTATTCTCATTTTTGGCAACATCTAAAGCTTTTTTGTAGGTATCAACAGTTTTAAGTTCGTTACCAATGAGAAGTGTACTTATGAGTGTTATTATAAGTGCAATTTTTTTCATTATTTTCTTCCTTATTAATTTATTTATCTATTGTATCAAATCTATTGTGTAATTTTTGTGTATTCTAACTAAAGGGCATCTCTAATAATAGGTGATACTGATAGCTTTATGAGGTTTTTCGTAGACGAGGCAAATTTTTGAAGAACTAACTGGTTAATTCGAAAAAATTTAACGAAGTATACGGGAAACCTCATAAAGCCCGTAGGGAAGCCAAAGAAAGGGCAATCTTTAACAAATAAAAGTTCTTGAATTAACCAGTTAGTCCTACGAATTTTACTTGTCAAACCTTACCCTTTCTTTGGCTTCTATCAGTATCACCTATTATTAGAGATGCCCTTTATTTTGTATATTTAATTAAATGCATCTCCAAATTTCAAAATGAAATATTTTTTTACCTTTTACTACTTTTTTGCTAAGATGTTGAGTACAAAGGACAAGAGTGGAAAAATTAGAGATTTTAGAAAAAGTATTTGGACATAATACATTTCGTACCTTTCAAGAAGAGGCGGTTGATGCGATAGTTGAGGGTAAAGATTTGTTGATGATTTTACCAACTGGAGGGGGGAAGTCCCTGTGTTATCAGTTGCCTTCATTGTTGATGGATGGCGTGACCGTTGTTGTTTCGCCACTTATTGCACTTATGCAAGATCAAGTAAGAGGTTTGAGTGAAAATGGTATAGAGGCGAGGACTATAAACTCTGACATGAGTGAAGAGGAGAGAAATGTAGTTTTTATGGAGCTTCAACGAGGAGTTGTAAAACTTCTTTATGTTGCCCCTGAGCGATTAAGTAGTATGAATTTTATAGAGTTTTTGACCACTTTAAAAATCAATTTTTTTGTTATAGATGAAGCACATTGTGTGAGTGAGTGGGGGCATGAGTTTCGAGCTGATTATCGAAAACTTGGTTTGCTTAAAGAGTATTTTCCAAACTGTCCAATTTCAGCTTTTACAGCAACAGCCACTCCAAAAGTTGCAGAAGATATACAAAAAGCATTAAGACTTGAAAATCCAGTATCACTTCGTGGTAGTGTCTTTCGTGACAATCTCAAAATATACAGCGAAAAAAGAGTCTCAAATGGAAGAACCCAACTCATAAATTTTCTAAATACTCATAAAAATGAAGCAGGAATAGTTTATACATTTACAAGAAAAGAGACAGAACAAACAGCAGCATTTTTACAATCCAAAGGCTTTTCAGCTCATGCCTACCATGCAAGGATTGATTCAGCTGTAAAAGAGAAAGTTTATAAAGATTTTTTACACGATAGGATAGATATAGTCGTAGCAACCATAGCTTTTGGAATGGGAATTGATAAGAGTAACATCCGATTTGTAGCTCACACTTCATTACCAAAAACTATAGAAAATTTTTATCAAGAGATTGGTCGGGCAGGGCGAGATGGCTTGGATAGTGAGACTTTGCTTCTTTACACAAAAGGCGATGAAATCCAAAAACGAGAATTGATGAACAATGTTGATAGTGAAGAGTACAAAGAGGTTCTTTATGGAAAGCTTCAAAAAATGTACCATTTTGCACTCAGTGGTTCATGTAAACATAAGTTACTTGGTGTCTATTTTGGTGATAAGGTTGATGTGTGTGAAACCAAGTGCGGAAGTTGCTTAAAAGAGCCAGTCCAGCAATTAGATATAACCAAAGCAGCACAACAATTTCTTTCAGGCATCTATAGAGTAGGGCAAAAGTTTGGACAAAATCATGTGATTGATATTTTGCGAGGGAGCAAGTCTGAAAAGATTTTAAACTTTGTGCATGAGAAGTTATCAGTCTATGGAATTGGTAATGATAGAAGTAAAAACGAGTGGGGAATGATTGCTGATAGGTTGTTTGAATTAGAGCTTGTAAATGTTGGAGAACACAGGGCTTTGAAATTGACACAAAAAGCTAAAGATGTTTTAAAAGGGACTTTAAAAGTTTGGATAGATGAAGATAAAATTGGGAAGTTGGCTAAAGTCATCATAGATGAAGAGGATGAAAAAGAGCCTAAAAATGAACTATTTGAGTCATTTAGAACTCTCAGAAGAGAACTTGCAACGGAGAATAATATACCAGCCTATATCGTGTTTAGTGATAAAACATTAGTGGAGCTATCAAAAAAATTACCTCAAAATAGAGAAGAGATGTTAGATGTTCACGGAATTGGTGAAGTTAAGTTTGAGAGGTATGGGGATAAGTTTTTGGCATTGTCTTTGGAGTTGTCAAGTGATAAAAAGTAGTATTTGATTATTTATAGATCCTTAAAAAACACAAACTTTGTGTTATAGTGTAATAAAAAGGATTTAGCAATGGTATCAGAAAAAATAAGAACAAATGTCTACTTAGATAAAAATCTAAAATCACAAGCTAAAGACATTTATAAACAGTACGGCTTAACTTTAAGTGATGCAGTAAATATGTTTTTAGCTCAGTCTGTTTTCAATCAAGGTTTACCCTTTGACTTGAAAATACCAAATGATGAAACATTAAAAGCAATGAAAGATGTTAAAACTGGTAATAACTATGAAGATATCACTCTTGATGATTTAAAAAAATAATGCAACTAAAGAGACATAAGTTTTATCGAAAAGATGAATTAAAAGCAAAACTTACAGATGAACAATATGCTAAAAAGATTAAATACCTTTCCTTGATACTAAATGATGAAGTTTTACCAAGTGAGTCACTTGACCACTCTTTAACTGGAGAGTATAAAAACTTTAGAGAATTTCATTTAGGTGGCGATATGTTGATAATATATACGGTAAAAGATGATATTTTGTATTTACAAAGAATTGGTACACACAGTCAACTTTTTAGATAATTATGAAAAAGTGTATAGAGAAGTAATATTTTGAAAGTTCCAATTTAAGTGGTGGCGGGAGACGGAATCCTTTAACCTAAGTTTCCTTAAAGTGCTTATTGATTCCTAATTCCCATAAAATAGGCATTTTTAATTATATTGTAATTTATTTCGGTGTATAATAGCTCTTATATTGAGGACACCTTTAAGGACACCTCATCAAAAAGGTTTAAATTATGGCTTATAATTTATCAGAGTATGAGAAAGTAACTGAAAATATCAAGATCCATAAAAAGGATAAAAGAAAGTTTTTATTTGATTTTAGGATAGAAGGTAAACGGTTCAGAAAAACTTTTATAGTTAAAGCTACAAACTGGACTAAAGCAGATTGTAAAAAAGTAGCTAAAGAGGAGTTTGTCAAAGCCCTTGAAAAGGAAAAACTTAGTTTAGGTTCAGATTTAAACTCTAATATGAAGATAGATAATCTCTACAGCCTATTTTACAAGAAAGATAAAAAGACCGAATGGAATACAACTAAAAAAAGTTTCTATGATCGTATTATTTCACATAAGATTGGTAACATAAAAGCTGAATCACTAAAAGAACACCATATCAAAGATATTTTAACTTATATGGATAAAGAGGGTTATTATCCTGTTGATAAACAAGGTAAGCCGTTGTTGGATTCAGATGGTATTCCTTTACATAATAATTATGCTCCAAGAACGAAACGAACTGTTTTAGATGTATTGATACCTTTTTTTAATTGGTTAATGCGAAATGATGTTATTACAAAAAGTCCAGCACAATTCTTAACCGTAAAAGTTCCCTCTCAAAAGAAAATAGTTACAGGAGCAACGGAGAAATTTAAACTAGTATTTGAGGGGATAAATAGTTACTATCATGATAATCCACATTATAAAGCCTTATTTCTTTTTGGATTTACAGGTAGACGTAAAAGTGAGATACTAAACCTTAAATGGGAAAATGTTGACATCATCAATGATTATTACTGGATAGAAGATACTAAGAATGATGAGAAACAGAAATATCCACTCCCTAGCTTTATAAAAACACCATTAGAAGAGATAAAAGATAATAGAGTAGGGTTAGTATTTAAATCACCAGTAACGGGACTTAAAATTAAAAATACAGACCGACAAATGAACCAACTCAAGAAGTTTATAGATATGCCCGAACTCACTTTACACTATATGAGAAATATTATTGTTTCTTCACTTGCTGCATATATCGGAGTATCCGGACACCTCTGCCGATTCAAATCGGACAGTCCAAG
>JAOZKZ010000325.1 GCA_029935075.1 Campylobacterales bacterium | reverse complement strand
GAGTGACTATTTTATCACCGATTTTTACCATGTTTGCATATTTTAAAGGTAGATAAGATTGGAGATAAAAAGCTTGATTTTTCACAACAGAGATAATCTCTTCTTCTCTATCGATAACCGCATGTAGTGGTTGGAGCAGGGCAGAAACTGTTCCCTCACTGTGAGCATAAAGGATATAGTCAGAAGATGCAGATTTTAGTGTATCAGTATCAATTCCCAATGTTTGTAGTTGGGATTTTAGTGAAGTAATCTTTGCATTTAGGGCATCTTTTTGTATGCTTTGTTGGTTTAACTCTTGCATAGATGTCAAGCCCTTATCATATAGCCTTTTACTTGCTCTATAGTTTTTACTTAGTGAATAAAACTGTTTTTTTGCTGCGATAAATTGGGCTGTCATTTTTGATAGTTCGATAGATTGGATTAGTGCGATTTTTTCTCCTACTTTTATACTTTGCCCCGCTTTTACAAAATACTCTTCTATATGCCCACCAACCATCGACATGATTGCCTGTTTTGCATTTGAGAGTTGGACAACTTTTGCATTTAACTCTATCTCTTTTGCAAAAAGATGTTTTTTTGTTTTTTCTATGGGGATATCAAGTGCTACAAGCGAAGTTGTAGCTATGATGAAAATTATTAAAAATTTATTCACTGTATGCTCCTTGCATATAATTAGTTGTAATTGCATTTTGATTTAGTTTTGTTTTGATAGATATGAGTCGTTTTTTACTCTCTATCACTTGATTTTTTACATTTTGAAGCTCTAAAAGATTGCTTTTTGAGATTTTGTAACCCTCTTCAAACATGTTTAAAAGATGTTCTTGTGTATTGATGATATTTTCATTTTGAGTTTTCAAAAGTATAAGTTTTTCTCGCTCAAGTTTCAGCTTTTTTAGTGATAATTTAAGATTTTTTTCTTCATTTTCTATCAAGTGTTCTGCTTGTTTTGCTTTGAGTTTTGCTATCTTTTTCTCTTGGGATTTTGTATTGAAAACTGCCAATGGAAGAGAGATACCAAGTGAGGATATATCTTGTTCGTACTCTTTTTCAAAATTTACATTTAGGTTTATCCACTCTAGTTTGTTTGATGCAAGTGTAGCTTTGGCGAATGAGTTTTTTTGTTGGTTTTGCAGTAGTAAAATATTTAGGTTTTGATTTTTTGATTTTTGTACCTCAAAATCATGGTTTGCACTAAGCTCAATATCTTCAGAAATCCCTGAAAATTTTAGTAACTCATAATACTCTTGCATCAGTTGAAGCTCTAAAGATTTTGTATTTATCTCACTCATCTGTTTTGAAGATAGTGTTTGTAACATCTCTTTTTTTGCAACACTTCCTGCTGAAAATCTCCCATGTGCTATATCATAAATTTTATCAGCAACTTTTTGTTCATCTTTACCTAAATCAACAAGCATTTTTAGTTTACTGTATTTGGTAAACAAAAGTGATATATCACGGACAAATCTCGCCTTGTCTCTTTTTTGTCTTAGAGTTACACCCTCTAATTTTGCTGATGAGAGAGCTTTTTTATTATCCGCCACTCCCCATAAACGGATAGGTTGAGAGATATTGACACTATAGCCATCATCATC
>JAOZKZ010000324.1 GCA_029935075.1 Campylobacterales bacterium | reverse complement strand
GTGCATAAAGTTCGTGGCAGTGTGAATATTTAGGAGCTTGTTATGAAAAGAATCTCACTTCTACTTTGCATCTCACTCTCTTTAGGATTGGCTGAGGATATCGACACGCTTATCCAAAAAGCTTATGACAATAGCTTTACTTTAAAAGCGATGCAAAAAGAGGTGCAAATAAATTTTGAGTCTACTAAAACTGCTGATAGCTGGGACAATACTATACTATCAGCTGGTCTGACGGATGTGATGCTCGATGATATAACAGACCGCTCACTTGAACCGATGCAGACACAATTTATCGCACTTTCACAGACGATTCCTCTTGGTGGCAAAAAGAGTATTTCTAAAACTATTTCTGATGATGTTGCTATGCTTTCAAAACTTCAAATAGAAGATAAAAAAGCGATGATTACATCAAAAATTACACATTTTGCATATCAGAGTATCATCATCGATGAGCGATTAAAGCTTATCAATGCTAAAACAAAAAATCTTAAAACTATCCAAAAGTTACAACGGGCGTACCAACAAAGTGAAGAAAATTCTCTTGGTGTTGGGATTTCAATTTTACAGTTAGAAAATAAGCAAGAGATGCTTCGATATGAAAAAGAGGCAATCAAAAAGCAGATTGAGAAGTTTACGGTAACGCCAGTTTCAACTATTGAAGCCTCTTTATCACTCAATGCTTTATCTCATGTAGATATAGATAAACACCCAAAAATAAAACTTTTAAAACAGAAAATTACTTTACAAAAAAGTAAAAGCTCTCTTGCTCGTGCTAAAAAAACGCCAGATTTAAAAGTAAGTGGTGGATATTTCCAAAGAGATGCACGAAATGATTATATCAACCTCTCTTTTTCAATACCCTTACTTCTAAATGGAAAAGAAGATACGGAAGTAGTCAAAGCAAAATTATCCGTACTAAAAAGCCAAGAAGAGCTCAAAGAGGTTGAAAATAGTTTTGAAAGAGAGGTTGAACTGTTGGTTAAAAGTGCTGATGCATCTACGAAAAATTATAATCGTTATCTAAACCAACTTATTCCAAAACAGAAAAAAATTACTAAATTTATTCAAAGAAAAAACCGTATAGGCAAAGCAAATCTTATACAAGTAACAAAGAGTAAAAATCTTACTATCGCTTTGAAAGAGCACTCTTTGGATGAGTTACAACGCTATTTTAAAGCTTATTCAAAATTGAGGTATTACCAATGAAAATATTATTGATTCTATTCATGGCATTTATGCTAGAAGCCAAGATACTGGAAGTAAAACAACTTTTTAACCTAAAAACTATCGAAGTCCAAAAACACGATTTTGGAGTGAAAAAAAGTTTTTATGGAAAAACTGCTATCGATGAAGCTAGGATACATGAGATTACTTTGAGATATGATGCATTTGTAAATAAACTTCATGCTGACAAACTTTATAACTATATTAAAAAAGGGGACATGCTATTTAACCTCTACTCAAAAGAGGTATCAGCCACGCATGAAGAGTATCTTATCTCAAAAAATATCTCTTCAAGAGCTAAAAAAAGTGCACTTTTAAAACTAAAACTTTTAAATTTAGCGAGACTCTCTTACCAGAAAAAACCTGCGTATGATTT
>JAOZKZ010000323.1 GCA_029935075.1 Campylobacterales bacterium | reverse complement strand
ATTTTCTTCATAACAAACACCCTTTAAATTTTATGTGAACAATGTTAACATAAAAGAGTTGCAAATGTCAATACTGTTTACATTATTATTAGATATACTACTTTTATGAAAAAAAATGAATACCACCATGGAAACCTAAAAGAAGAATTTCTCCGTATCGCTTTTGAGTTTATAAAAAAAGAAGATATAGATAAACTAACCCTCAAAATCTTATCAGATGAAACTGCTACTTCAAGATCAGCCATTTATAGACACTTTTCTTCCAAAGATGAACTTATAGAGACTATGATAAAACAGGGATTTAAACAATTTGACGATGCAGTTGCTCCAATACTGAGACGATTGGATAAACCTTTGGTTGATAGGTTTTACCTAAGTGGGAAATACTATCTTGCCTTTGCTTCACACAACCCCAACCTTTACAGACTACTTTTTGGCAAAAAATATGCTCGTATCAGAGAAGAAATTATGAGTCTTAAAGATGATGATTGCCATGGGTTTGGTGCATTGAAAATTGCAATTGAAGAGGGACAAAGAAATGGAATACTTAAAAAAGATAACTCTTATAACCAAGCTATAGTTATTTGGTCTTCTCTTCATGGACTCTCATCTCTTGTTATCGATGGCTTTATGGATGTTGAACAGATGTATGAAAAACTGTATGAAGATATGTTCCAAAGTTTATTGGCTGGGATAATTACAAATAAAGTGAAATTACTTACAACGTTACCATTTATGAATAAACTTTCAAAACTTTGACTTTTATAACCCAAATAGCTATAATAACCATAAAGGAATCTATCATGAAAACTATATCTGCATCCCAAATAAAGCAAAATAGCACACTTCTACAAGATGCACTAAGAGGTGATTTGCTTATCACTAAAAGAGATAAACCCTTTGTTGTTGTGATAGATTATGAAAGGTATCAAACACTTATCAATCCAACTAATACACAAAATCAAAAAGATTGGATGGATGAAACATTTGGTGTGATGGATGAAAAAGAGTCTGAAGAGTTACTAGAGACGATTTATAGTGAAAGAGTCAATAAAGAATGATTTTAGATACCGACACCATCAGCTACTATCTTCGAGGAGATAAAAATGTACAAAAAAAGTTTCAGTTAAATCGTTCTGAACTTGCATCTACTTCGGTTAACTATAGTGAGTTAATCTTTGGTCTAAAAAAAAGAGACAACAAAAACCTACTCCCAAAAGTTGAGCTTATGTTTGACAATATTAAAATCTACAGTTTTGATAAAAACTCTGCCAGAATTTTTGGGATACTCAAAGCACTACTATCAAATAAAGGAACAATTATCGCTGATATGGACTTGATGATTGCTAGTATTGCGATAGCAAATGATGAAGTTTTGGTTTCTAACAATTTAAAACATTTTGAAAAGGTTGAAGGTCTTGCGGTGGAGAGTTGGAAAAATAGATAAAAATCGTTCAGCCAAATAACATTCCCCACTCTGTATAATCACCCATGGATAATTTTTTAACAATCTCAATCGTCGGTTCTATCATCTTAACAATACTTCTAAACATACTACCTATGCTTTTTCCAGATGCAACCACAAAGTTACAACATAAACT
>JAOZKZ010000322.1 GCA_029935075.1 Campylobacterales bacterium | reverse complement strand
GCGGTAGAAGTCTTTCCACTTCCACGAAGTCCTGAAAATAGGTAAGCATGAGAGAGTCTATCTTGGTCTAATGCCATAGTAAGGGTTTGTGTAATTGTCTCTTGACCTATGAGTTTATCAAAGGTTGAGGGTCTGTATTTTAGGGCTAAAACTTGCGACACATGAAATCCTTAGAAATATAATGAATTCATTTTACTACATTAAAATAAAGGTTTTGATAAAAAGGACGATTTAATAAATAATTAAAAATAGGAGAATAAAAATGAAAAAAATAGTTTTAACAATGATGGCACTTTTTGCTTTTACCACACTTTTTACAGCATGTGAAAAAACAGAGTATAAACACCCTTTGCATAGGTCAAGTGGAAAGTAGATAAAATACTCGAAAAAGAGTAATTATGTCACTTTCTACACTGGGATTGTCCCCTGAAATTTTAAATGCTTTAAAAGATAAAGATTATGATGAGGCAACTCCCATACAAAAAGAGTTAATTCCTGCCATGTTTTCTGGTCGGGATATCCTCGCTGGTGCTCAAACGGGTACTGGTAAAACGGCGGGTTTTGCTCTGCCAATTCTTCAAGAGTTAAGCAGAGAATTTGAAGATAAACATTTCCCAAAAGCCATTATCATCGTACCTACTCGTGAATTGGCTAGACAAGTTCATGCCAGTTTTGAAGCGTATGGAAAATATCTTCCTTTAAAAAGTATCGTGCTTTTTGGAGGGAAAAATATGACAAGCCAAATTAAAGCATTAAAAGCTGGTGTGGATATCGTTGTAAGTACCTCTGGGCGATTGTTAGAGCATATCGAGCAGAAAAATATCAGCATTACTGGTGTTAAATATCTTGTCTTGGATGAAGCCGATACCATTCTTGATATGGGATTTGTAAATGAAGTGACAAAAATTCTCTCTTACCTCCCTGAAAATCGACAAAATATTTTCATCTCCGCAACACTGTCAGGTTCAGTAAAAAGATTGGCGGATGAGATACTAAATCGCGTAAAACTTATCGAAGTAGATAGCATGGGAACCACCGCCCAAAGTGTTAAACAGATTATTCATCCCGTAGAAAAAGAGCAAAAAACAGAACTTCTCTCATTTTTGATAGGCTCACGAAACTATAAACATGTTTTGGTTTTTGTGCGTAAAAAATTAGAAGCGGATGAAGTTGCTAAAGAGTTAAATCTTAGTGGATTAAAAACCTCAGTTATTCATGGCGATAAAAGTTCAGGAGCAAGAAATAGGGCTTTAAGTGATTTTAAAGAGGGGAAAATTCGTGTTTTAGTAGCAACGGATATTGCGGCAAGAGGCTTAGATATTCCAACTCTTTTGGTTGTTATAAACTATGATATCCCACATGTAACAGGAGATTATATCCACCGAATTGGGCGAACTGGACGAGCTGGAGTGGAGGGCTTGGCGATAACGCTTATTTCTCCAAAAGAAGAGATAGCTTTGAGGGATGTTGAACAACTTTTGGGTAAAAAAATTG
Source organism: Campylobacterales bacterium (assembly GCA_029935075.1). Classification (GTDB taxonomy): domain Bacteria; phylum Campylobacterota; class Campylobacteria; order Campylobacterales; family QNZT01; genus SZUA-1433. Next base: position 115 of record JAOZKZ010000322.1, on the reverse strand, counting down.
AGAGAGAGATTATCAAAGGTTATGCTCCAGAGGTGAGTGATGTTCAAAAAGGGACTAGAAAAAGGTCTAAGGATACGAAAAGAACTGATGGTGCTTTTGGGAAGAAGAAGAGTAA
>JAOZKZ010000143.1 GCA_029935075.1 Campylobacterales bacterium | reverse complement strand
GAAGTGGCTCAGCAAATTGCTCAAAAAGATGTTTTAAAAGATGTTTTAAAAGGGATTGAAAAAGCGTTAGAAGTAGGGCTAAAAGTTAAAATAAACATGGTTCCGCTAAAAGGGATAAATGATACAGAAATTGTTGCTATTTTAGACTTTTGCAAAGAGCGAAATATCGAAGTAAGATTTATCGAATATATGGAAAATGCTTTAGCTGCGGATAACCTTAAAGGGCTTTTGGGCAAAGAGATATTAGAAAAGGTAAAAGAGAAATATACCATTTCTAAGATAGGACGAGAGGGTGCAAGTCCGTCATTTTCTTATCTTACGGATGATGGGTATAAGTTTGGTTTGATCGATCCTCACAAGCATGATTTTTGTGAAGATTGTAACCGTATTCGCTTAACTGCTGAGGGAAATTTAATCCCATGTTTGTATTTTGATGAAGCGATGAGTATCAAAGATGCGATACAGAGTGGAGATGTTCCAAAAGCGGTTGAAGTTTTAAAAACTGTTTTAAAAGATAAACCAAAAGAGAATCGTTGGAGTGATGAAGATAGTGAGAGTTCTAGTAGAGCATTTTATGAGACAGGTGGATGATTCCACTAGTTGAATCTTTTTACTCTTTTCAAGGTGAGGGGAGATTTGTAGGTTCTCCCTCAATTTTTGTTCGTCTTGGCGGATGCAATCTTGGGTGTGCAGGTTTTGGAGTCAAAATTGGCAACCTTGTGGGATGTGACTCTTTAAAAGCTGTTAATCAAGAACACTTTGGAGATACATGGGAAAAGATTGACAGCCTTATTCCAATTATTAGTGAATATATAAAAGATTTAGATTTTAAACCAGATATCGTTTTTACAGGAGGAGAGCCACTTCTTCATTATCAAAACCCCATACTTTTAGAGGCACTCTCTCACTTTCAAAAGCATCGAATTACATTTGAGACTAATGCAACTATTGAGATAGATTTTGAAAAATATCCAAATTACAAAAATATTACATTTGCTATGAGCGTAAAGCTTGAAAACAGCGGTGAGCCAAGGTCAAAACGAATTAACCACCAAGCGATAAATGCAATAGTTAAAAATACAAAAAAGTCATTTTTCAAATTTGTTTTAAGTAAAAAAGATATGGAAACAAAAGAGATAGAAGATATTACAAAACCTTACCAACGTACTAAAATTTACTGCATGCCGATGGGAAGTACAGCCAAAGAGTTAGCACAAAATGACAAAGCCGTTGCTAACTTTTGTATAAAAAAAGGTTATAATTATGTAGATCGCATGCATATCAGATTGTGGGATAATGAGGAGGGTAGATGATTATCAGAAAACTTTTTAAATTTGAGAATGCTCATGTAGTAAGAGGATGTACAAGCCAAAGATGCAAATATAGTATCCATGGACACTCCTATAAAATAGAAGTTCTGTTTGAATCAAACTATCTCGACCATGGACAGATGGTTTATGATTTTGGATTGACAAAGTTGATGATAAAAGAGTTGATTGACTCTTTTGACCATGCGACTGCACTTTGGGATCAAGATGATAAGGATTATATGAGAGCTATTAAAAAACATAGTTTGAGATGGGTAAGTTTGCCAGTTTCACCCTCAGCTGAGCAGTTTTCTCGCGTTATATTTTTAATGGTAGATAAGTTACTTACTCAGACGAAAATGTCAAATGGGGAAAAAGATGTTCAGCTCCATAGTGTTATCGTCCATGAAACAGAGACAGGATATGCCCAAGGGTTTAGGGAAGATGCCTACAGTAGTCTCATGGGAGTGATAAATCTTGAAGACATTATTTTTTCACAGCAAGTCAAAGATGAGTGGAGTGATCCAAAGATGTGGGATAAGATTTTGGAAAATAAGATTTTTATAAATCCAACCCCAAAATAGTTTCAACTTGTTTTTAATTATTAAGATGTAGAATAGAGTTACTTTAATTTTAAGGAGAAGGAACATAATGAAAAAAACATTTATTTATTCATTGGTAGTAGCGGCATTTTTAGTAGGGTGTGGCGATAAAGACGGAGCAAGTATCACAGACGGTGTGAAAAATGTAGCAGCAGGTGCAGCTGAAAAAGCTAAAGAGGTTGCAGGTGATGCAGCTAGTGGAGCAGTTGACGCAGTTAAAAACGGTGGTGATGTTGTTGGAGCTGCAAAAGATGCAGTAGCAAATGCAGCAAGTGGAGCAGTTGATGCAGCAAAAGATGCGGCTGGTGCAGCGGTTGAAAAAGCTGGTGATGCAGCAGGAGCAGCAGGAGATGCTGTAAAAAGTGCAGGATCTGCAGTTGTTGAAAAAGCAGGAGATGTTGCAAGTGGTGCAGTTGATGCAGCAAGTGGAGCTGTTGACGCGACAAAAGACGCTGGAAGTGCAGTAGCTGAAAAAGCTAGTGAAGTTGCAGGAGATGCAACAGCAGCAGTAGCTGGAGCGGCAGCAGCAACAACAGGTGCAGTAGCAGCAGCAGAGACAGCAACTGAAGGCGCTGAAAAAGTTAGCAAAGCAGTAGCTGGTGATTCAGTTGCAGGTGTATCAGCTTATACAAAATGTAAAGCTTGTCATGGTGCAAATGCTGAGAAAAAAGCACTTGGTACTAGTAAGATTATCGCAGGATGGGACGCAGCTGAAACTGTAAAAGCAATGAACGGTTATAAAGATGGTTCATACGGTGGTGCTATGAAAGGCGTTATGAAAGGTCAAGTAGCAACTATGAGTGATGCAGATATCGCAAATGTTGCAGCTTATATCGCTACTTTAAAATAAATTTAAAGCAGAGACTACTATATTAATTACGGGGAAAGGAGCAAAAGCCCCTTTCCCCTACGCTCCACTAGGGTTCTTCGGCAGAATGCCCATGCATAGTAAACCATGCTTAATTTTTTGTTTCTTTCGTTTACGAAGTAAATTCTTTAAAATTTTCCCTCAAAAAATCCCATCTCATCGGTAAAAATTTTACATTATCATCAGTTTTTAGTTCATCAGTATTTGCATCTATGATTATCATTCCATTACAATGGTTTAACACATTTACCATTCCCGGTGCAAACTTTTCTACAGGGGTGAAAAAAATCCCATCAAATGTTCCTGGGATGATATTTGGTACAGGTCGATTTGAAGAGATATCAACTTTTAATTTTGCAGTTATACTGTCATGGTAACAAGCTTTTTTGCCACTAAGATACGAAATTATAAATTTTCCAAATATCTCAAAGTTTAGAGCAGAAGCGAGAGGATTTCCTGGAAGATTTAAAATAAGTGTTTTGCCAATCTTTCCAAAAGTAGTGGGTTTACCTGGTTTTATCTGAATTTTATTAAAGACACATTCCATACCAAGTGACTCAAATGCCTCTTTTGTATAGTCAGCTTCTCCAACACTAACTCCTCCACTAGTAATGATAATATCACAATCAAGTGCAGCAGTTATTAGCTCTTTTAGTGACTCTATATCATCATCACTTTTTCCGACAAATCGAGTGTTGCATCCTAGCTCTTCACTTCTTGAGAGTAGATAAGGAGTGTTTGAGTTATAAACTTGTGAATCACCTAACGGTTCGTGATGGAGTTTTAACTCGCTTCCACTTGCAAAAACACCAACACTCACTTTTCGATAAACTTCAACATGGGTAATACCTTGACTTGCCAACAATCCAATATGAGAAGAATTTACTGTATCTCCAACATGTAGTATTGTTTCACCCTCATTTATGTCTTCACCCTTATATCGGATATTGGCACCAAATTTGACAGGTTTTTCAATGGTTATGGAAGTTTCACTCTCTTTTGTGTTTTCTTGCGGAATTATAGTTTCAACACTTGCTGGCACATTTGCACCCGTTAAGATTTTTATGCACTCTCCATTGTTTAGTTCATAAGTATGACTATCTCCTGCTAAAATCTTCCCTATTATATTGTAACCGTTTGCATCTCCCCTAAATCCATAACCGTCCATTGCAGAGTTGTTAAAAGTTGGAAGAGCGATAGTGGCTTTGAGAGTTTTAGAAGATACACGGTTGATGGCATTTTCAATGGGGATAAGTTCGGTTGAGAATGTTGGGAGGTTTTTTTCTATAAGGGTTAGAGCTTCATAAATGGTAACAGCCATGAGTTTCCTTTGGTGGGTTATATCCACCATGCTATTATAACTTTGCTTCTATCTGATTATGTGTATATTGATGCACTAAGGATTGTATGATGTTTTGATAGCTTATACCACTTGCTAATGCTCTTTGTTTAAGTAGATATAGGTCACTCTCTGGCAATCTTATGCTGATAGCTTTTTTCTTGTGTATATGGTCTTTTGCCATTTTTGTATATTTTGTAATCTCATCTTTTACATTTTCCACACTTTTAGCTTCGCCACTTTCGATATAATCTACTATATCTTGCTCTTCTTTGGTTAAGTTCATCTTTTTTCCTTGTAAATTTTATGGTACTTTCTGCTTGGGATAATGTTCTTCAAAAATACCTTTTCATCATCCTCAACAAACGGAACATAATATGTATAGTCATTTATCAAAAGTATAAATAACTTTTGATTTGGATACTCTTTTAGGTTAAAATGTGGTAGTACATCAAGCAATTTACCACTTTCCAAACTAAGCAAAACATCTTCAAAACATATATCCCTAGTCTGTTTTAAAATGCTATTTTTTTCTTCATCCCATTGAAAAGGTTTGATATATCATCCTTTTGTATATACATATGTAGTCATATGATATTATATCACATTTTTTATAGAAGTACAATTTCTAAGTTGTTGTAAAGAAATATTTTCAAATGCCGATGTAGTTGATAAGAAATTAAATGTTTTAAGGATTTTTCGATGAAAAGAACTGGTTTTACAATGGTTGAGTTGATTTTCGTAATCATCATTATAGGTATTTTAAGTGTTGCGGCGATTCCTAAGTTTGGGGATATTAAGGATAGAGCGAAAGTTAGCACGGAGTATAGTTCACTTTCTGGATTAGATGGTTCAATTACTGCTGCAATGGAATTTCAGTATGAAGATTATACAAACTATTTAGTTGATTGGCATGAAGATGGAATAATTTCTGGTGCTGATGATGCGACATTAAAACCTTTATATCTAGCAATTAATGGAAAAAGTTCAGTTTTAAAGAAAATAGTTAAAAAAGGTGATGCTTTAAAAATTGTTGCATTTGCAGGAGCTGGAACAGCTGGAACAGCTACTAACGGAGCATGGGATGATATACTTATCTTAAAAGCTACAGCATCAAATTATGCTACAGGAACAAAAGAAGCTGATGATGCGGCAAATGGTGGAAATGGTAAACCAGATAAAAATGATTTTTGGGTTTTTAATGCTTCTCCTAATGCAATAGATGTATATCATCATGATGGGAAAACAGATGTTAAAACTACTGTCGAGAGTGGAGAAATAACTTTGATAGATAATGGGGCTAAAGTTGCGACACAAGATGCTGCTGCTGCAACACCTGCAACACCAGCTAATAGTGGTAAAATTAGTATTTATCCAAAAGGTACTACGACAACGGCTATTACTTTAACTGAGACTGTAGATAAATTATTATTGAATCCGTAAACGCCTATGGATGCCTTTGTACGAGCACCGTAGCTCCGTAGGGTGGATGAAATCCACCTTATAAATATTTAACAATAAAAAACATTCAAAACGTTATTTGGTGGGATTCTCCCACCCT
>JAOZKZ010000142.1 GCA_029935075.1 Campylobacterales bacterium | reverse complement strand
CAAGAATAAGAAATGCATCTATGAGAAAGTTAGAAGTTACAAAACTTTTACACTCAAAACTTGTAGAGTCAGTAGTGAAGATCTTTCAAGAGAAAGGTTATATCGAGAGCTATACTGTAGTTGAAGATGGTCCAAAAAAATTCATCAATGTTATACTTAAGTATGATGAGCATGGTAACAAAGTTATCACAGAAGTTAAAATGATTTCTAAACAAGGTCGTCGTGTTTATAAGCCAAATTCAGAAATTAAAAAATTTAAAAATGGATATGGAACAATTATAGTTAGTACCTCTAAAGGTGTTTTACCAAACGAGGTAGCACATAAAGAAGGTGTTGGTGGCGAACTTATCTGTAGTATTTGGTAAGCGTCAAATTTTACGGCATTCGAGTATCTCAAAATTTGAGATTCTATATCGTAGACAAGTAAAAGGAAAAAAATGTCAAGAATAGGAAAACAACCTGTTTCAATTCCAGCTGGAATTGAAGTGAGTGTTAATGGTAGTGTTATCACTTTTAAAAAGGGTAATGTTACAAAAGAGTTGGATACAAAAAATTTCGTTAACGTAAAAGTTGAAAATAGCGAAATTGTTTTTACTCCAAAAGGTGATGCAAGAGAAGATAGAGCATTCTGGGGTACTTTTAGATCAATAGCTAACAATGTTATTATCGGATTGACTGATGGTTATGAGAAAAAACTTGAAATCAATGGTGTTGGTTATAAAGCAGCCTTAAAAGGAAACACATTAGTGTTAAATCTTGGTCACTCACATCCAATCAATTATGAGTTCCCAAAAGATGTGCAAATTGTAGTTGAAAAAAACCTTGTGACTATCAAAGGTAATGACAAGCAAGTTGTAGGACAAATCGCAGCAGAGATAAGAAGTTTTAGACCACCTGAGCCATATAAAGGAAAAGGTGTTAAATATCTAGAAGAGCATATTATCAGAAAAGCTGGTAAGACAGCGGCTAAGTAGGGGATGAGATGAGAACAAAATTATTAAAACAAAAAAACGCACTTAAAGCTAGAAGAATTAGAAGAGTTAGAGCAAAAATTTCTGGAACTGTTGAAGTACCAAGAATTGCATTTGTAAAATCAACTAGATTTTTATACGCTCAAGCTATTGATGATGTAGCGGGAGTAACACTTGCAAGTGTAGATGGTAAAAAAGAGGGTCAAAAAGCAAACAAAGAAGCTGCAACTGCAGTTGCTAAAGTATTTGCTGAGAGCTTAAAAGCTAAAGGTATCGAGAAAGTAGTTCTTGATCGTAGAGGCGATAAGTATCATGGCGTAGTAGCGGCTTTTGCCGATGGTTTAAGAGATAACGGAATTACACTTTAAAGGATAATCATGGAAAACATTAATAGAGAAGACTTTGAAGAAGTTATCGTAAACATCGGAAGAGTTACAAAAGTTGCAAAAGGTGGTAGAAGATTTAGATTTACTGCTCTTGTAGTTGTAGGAAACAAAGATGGAATTATTGGATTTGGTACTGGAAAAGCAAAAGAAGTTCCAAATGCTATCAAAAAAGGTGTTGATGATGCTTTTAAAAACTTAACAAGAGTAAATGTTAAAGGCACAACAATAGCACATGACATTGAAGTTAAGTATAATTCAAGCAGAATCTTGTTAAAACCAGCATCTGAGGGAACAGGAGTTATCGCAGGTGGAGCTACTAGACCAGTATTGGAACTTGCAGGTATTCAAGATATCTTGACAAAATCTATCGGTTCAAATAACCCTGGCAACCTTGTAAGAGCGACTGTAAAAGCACTTACAATGATTAAACAATAAGGATAATTTATGGGACTTCATAATTTAACACCAGCTGATGGTTCAACTAAAAATAGAAAAAGAAAAGGTCGTGGACAAGGTAGTGGTATGGGTAAAACTGCATCACGTGGTTCAAACGGTCAAAAGAGTAGATCTGGTTATAAGATAAAAAGAGGTTTTGAAGGTGGTCAACAACCACTTCAAAAAAGACTTCCAAAAGTTGGTTTTACATCTCGTGTTATTAAACCATACTCTATCTCGATAGAAAGAGTTCCAAAAATTGCAGAGCTTTCTGAGATTACAATGGAATCAATCAAATCAGTTCACAAAATGCAAAACAGTATTAAAAAAGTAAAACTTATTGGAGCAGGGGCTAAAGATTTGGCTTCAAAAATCAAAGATGAGAATGTATCTTATACTGGTATGACAAAATGAGCAAAGACTTAACAAATAAGATATTGATAACACTCGGTTTCTTATTTGCATATAGGATTTTATCCTATGTACCAGTTCCAGGAGTTAACATTGATGTCATAAAACAATTTTTTGACAGCAATGCTAACAATGCACTTGGAATGGTAAACATGTTCAGTGGAGATGCGGTCAGTAGACTGAGTATCATCTCACTGGGTATTATGCCTTATATCACAGCTTCCATTATCATGGAACTTTTGGCTGCAACTTTCCCAACATTGGCGCAGATGAAAAAAGAGCGTGACGGTATGACAAAATATATGCAAATCATTAGATATGCGACAGTAGTTATCACTTTTTTCCAAGCAACAGGTGTTGCTATGGGACTTCAAAGTCTTGGTTCTGCGAATAATCCTGCCATTATGATAGATATGAGTCTATTTATTCCCATTGCTGCATTCTCGATGTTAGCGGGAACTATGATGCTTATGTGGATTGGTGAACAAATTACGCAACGGGGTATTGGTAACGGTATATCATTAATTATCTTTGCAGGTATTGTTTCAGGAATTCCTTCTGCAATTGGCGGAACGGTTAACCTTATAAATACAGGCGAGTTAAATTTCTTGGCAGTTATCGGCATGTTTGCTGTAATATTGCTAACCATTGGTGTGATTATCTATGTTGAACTTGGTGAGAGAAGGGTTCCTATCTCATATTCAAGAAAAACAATGATGGATAACCAAAATAAAAGAGTTATGAACTATATCCCTATCAAAGTAAATCTTTCTGGTGTTATTCCAGCGATTTTTGCTTCGGCGATTCTTATGATGCCTGCGACACTTCTTCAAGGAAGTACAAATCCAACTGTATTGGCAATATCTGATGCATTGAGTCCTGGTGGCTATATGTTTAATGTATTGATGTTTCTGTTTGTTGTATTTTTTGCATTCTTTTATGCATCTATCGTATTTAATGCGAAAGATATCTCTGAAAACCTTAAAAAACAGGGTGGCTTTATACCAGGAGTTAGACCTGGAAAAAGTACTGCTGAGTTTATCAATGAGGTAGCGGGGCGATTGACAACAAGTGGAGCGATTTATCTTGGATTGATTTCGACACTTCCATTTATCATCATAAAGTCTATGGGTATTCCGTTTTACTTTGGTGGTGTAGCAGTTCTAATCGTTGTGCAAGTTGCACTTGATACGATGAGAAAAATTGAAGCACAAGTTTATATGAATAAATATGAAACTTTAGGTAATGTTGGACTTTAAATAAATGGCAATATCTCTTAAAAAACCCTTAGAAATTGAAAAGCTAAGGGTTTCAAACTCTTATGTAGCAAAAACACTAAATCATCTTAGAGCTTATGTCCGAGCTGGCATGACTCTTTCTGAAATCAATGCAATGGGTGAAGATTATATAGCATCGCTAGATGCAAGACCAGCTTTTAAAGGTCTGTATGGTTTTCCATCCGGTGTTTGCACTTCTTTAAATCAAGTTATTATCCATGGTATTCCTGATGAAACTGTTGTAAAAGAAGGAGATATATTGGGGCTTGATATTGGTGTTGAGAAAGATGGTTGGTATGGTGATGCTGCTATTACAATGCCTATTGGAGATATAAGTGTTGAGGATCAAAAACTTATTGATTGTTCATATGATACACTCTATCACGCTATAGATATTATAAAAACTGGTATGCGATTTAAAGAGTTGAGTTTTGAGATGGAGAAATTTATCATAAATGCTGGATATGTGCCACTTAAAAACTTTTGTGGTCATGGTATTGGGAGAAAGCCTCATGAAGAGCCTGAGATTCCAAACTACTTAGATGGAAAAAATCCAAAACAGGGTCCAAAAATTAAAAATGGTATGGTCTTTTGTTTAGAACCGATGATTTGTCAAAAAAGCGGAGTTTCTGCTATTTTAGACGATAAGTGGTCGGTTGTTTCAGAAGATGGATTAAGAGGAAGTCACTACGAACATACAGTAGCAGTGATAAATGGAAAGGCTGAAATACTTTCAGTTGAGTAAAATTTGTAGGAGTATTAATGGCTAAAGATGATGTCATAGAAATTGACGGTATTGTCGTTGAAGCTTTACCAAATGCAACATTTATGGTTGAGCTTGAAAATAAACACAAGGTGCTATGTCACATAGCTGGAAAGATGCGTATGCATTATATTAAAATCATGCTTGGTGATAAAGTAAAAGTTGAATTAACACCATATAGTCTTGATAAAGGTAGAATCACTTTTAGGTATAAGTAGATTTTTATCTTATTTGGCTATAATGTGCGACTCGAATGACGGAACTACAAGAAGAATGATTGACAAAAGACCACTGTTTTTTCAATTATTGGTTTACTAAAACAATTCAGTAGACCATTTCGTTCGTTGTTTGATAAGTGGAAAAAAAGTAGTAGGAGATTACCATGAAGGTAAGACCATCGGTTAAGAAAATGTGTGATAAATGTAAAATTATCAAACGTAGAGGTGCAGTTAGAGTAATCTGTGTAAACCCAAAACATAAACAGAGACAAGGATAAACATGGCTAGGATTTCTGGTGTAGATTTACCAAAAAAGAAGAGAATTGAGTACGGACTTACTTATATTTTTGGAATCGGTCTTAAAAGTTCAAGAGATATTTTAACAAAAGCAGGAATTTCTTTTGATAAAAGAGTACATGAACTAACTGAAGATGATGTAGCAACAATTCGTAAAGAGATTCAAGATGGCTATGCTGTTGAGGGTGATTTAAGAAAACAAGTTGCAATGGATATCAAATCTCTTATGGATTTAGGTAGCTATAGAGGGATTAGACATAGACGTGGACTTCCAGTTCGTGGTCAAAAAACTAAGACAAATGCAAGAACAAGAAAAGGCAGAAGAAAAACTGTCGGCGCGGCATAAGGATAGAGTATGGCAAAAAGAAAAGTAACTAGAAAAAAAGTAGTAAAAAAGAATATTGCTAAAGGTATCGTTCATATCGCTGCAACATTTAACAACACTGTTGTAACTGTAACAGATGAGATGGGAAATGTTATCTGTTGGAGTAGTGCTGGAAGCCTTGGGTTTAAAGGTAGTAAAAAATCAACTCCTTACGCTGCACAAGAAGCAGTAGATGCTGCAATGGCAAAAGCAATGGAGCATGGGATTAAAGAGGTTGGAATTAAAGTTCAAGGACCTGGATCTGGTCGTGAGACAGCAGTAAAAAGAGTAGGCGCAATTGAGGGACTTAGAGTTGTTTTCTTTAAAGATGTAACTCCACTTCCACACAATGGTTGTAGACCACCAAAACGAAGAAGAGTGTAGGGAGCCGGCATGTCAAGATATAGAGGACCAGTAGAAAAAATCGAGAGAAGATTAGGTGTTTCACTTGCATTAAAAGGCGAGAGAAGATTAGCAGGTAAAAGTGCTTTAGAAAAAAGACCATACGCTCCTGGGCAACATGGACAAAGAAGAACTAAAGTTAGTGAGTATGGCTTACAAC
>JAOZKZ010000141.1 GCA_029935075.1 Campylobacterales bacterium | reverse complement strand
ACTGATGAAGTTGCTATGTTTGTTGAGAGTACGATAGTTTCTCCTTTAGAAGAGGAGATAGCATATACAGCTTATAAACAGAAAATTCCAAATTATTCCAATGACCAATTTGAAGAGTTATATGCTAAAGCTCTAAATTCTGATTCTATTCTTATGAGTTTAAAACTATCAAACAATCAAGAGAGATTAACAAGACTTTTGCAAAACTCGCATCTTAATAATAGACTATTTTTGAAACTTTTTAACATGTATGATTGGGGTGATGAGGGACTTTTTGACAATAGTGAGAACATGGAAGTTTGTACACTTTTTGCTAAAAGATTTTATTATAAAGATAGGTTTGACCCTGCTACTTTTTACTCACCTATTTCGATATTTGAGATTGCTATCATGAGTGATAATTCAGAAGTTTTAGAGGTACTTTTAATGCTTCCTGACTTATCTATAAAACAGAGTCGCTTAAAAGAGAAACGACCTACAAATCTAAAAGAAGCATTGGCTACAAATAGTAGTATAAATGAGAAAACTTTTAACTATCTTGTTCGGCTAAATGATAAAGATGTTGATTATTTTCTTGCATCAAATTCACTCTTGACTGACAAAGCTACAGATATTTTATATAACAGAGCTGATGAAATTATCAAGATTGAATTAGCAACAAATCCTAATATCTCAGATGAGATTTTTAACAAACTAAAAGATGATAAAAATATCCAATCTACACTTTTTATATATCAGCCAATAGACTCTAAAAGATTTGAAGAGATACAGTGGCTGCATCCATATATAGGCATGAACGAAAATCTAAGTGAAGATGTTATTCAAAAGTTGATAGATAGTAAAGATAGAGAGATTTTATCTTTGCTTTGTGCAAATGAATCAATCAGTTGGGAGTATCTTAAACAGATGCAAGATTCAGAGTTTTATCCATATCTAGCATCAAACAAAAACTCTAAAAATCTTCAAGAGTTATATGAGAAAAATGATAAAGCTATCGATATAGAATTGGCAGCAAATACTTCAACTCCAAGTGAGATATTAAAAGAGTTATTTAACAGAGATGATTTTGAGATAAATAAATCTTTAGCGATAAATGAGTCTATGACAATTGAGGATTTACAACAACTTCAACTTGATACTAGGCTTCTAAACTACCTCAAAGAGAACAGAACTTTTACAGAAAATATATTAAATAATTTAGGTATTTAAACATGAAACTGACTGATATTTATGATGCACTCGAACATTTTACAAAACAAAACTTGCCTACATTTATCTGGGGACCGCCGGGTATTGGAAAATCATCGGTTGTAAAGCAGATAGCAAATGACCATAAACTGGAGTTTATAGATTTACGACTATCTTTGCTTGACCCGACTGACCTCAAAGGTATTCCATTTTTTGACAAAGAAAATAATCAAGCTGTTTGGGCGAGTCCAAACTTTTTACCAAAAGATAAAGACTCAAAAGGGATTCTGTTTTTAGATGAGATAAACACAGCCGCACCCTCAGTCCAAGCTTCTGCTTATCAGCTTGTGCTTGATAGAAAAGTTGGGGATTATACTCTTCCTGATGGTTGGAGCATAGTTGCCGCTGGAAATCGTGAAAACGATCGTGGTGTAACTTACCGTATGCCACCGCCTTTGGCAAACCGTTTTGTGCATTTGGAGATGGAAGTTGATTTTGAGGATTGGAAATTTTGGGCACATGGTAAGGGTATAGATACTTCAATCATCGGTTTTTTGAACTTTGATAAAGAGAAACTTTTTGCCTTTGACCCAAATAAAAATGAAAAAAGTTTTCCAACTCCCAGATCTTGGGAATATGTAGATAAGATTATCAAATCAGGATTAAGCGAAAAGCTGATGTTGGAATCTATCGCAGGGGCAGTTGGAGCTACAAATGCAGTTGATTTTATGAGCTTTAGAAAAGTTATGAATCTATTGCCAGATATTGGAAAGATTGCAACAGGTGAGATAACAGAAATTGAGGATGAAGACCATAAAATGCTTTTTGCTCTTTGTGCGGGGCTTATCAACCATTTAAAAGAGTCTAAAGATAAAGATAAAGTTTCTAATGTTCTTAAGTTTTCTATGACACTTCCAGCAGAATTTTCAATTATGCTTGCAAAAGATATGCAAAAAAACTCCATAGCAGTTGAGAGTTCTGAAAATTGGGATGAGTGGGTTAGAAAGTTTAGTTATCTCTTGTCATGATAGAAGATAAACTAAATAGAGCAAAAGCCAAGTTGATGTTAGAGCATCCCTATTTTGGCTCTATCGCTTCAATGCTTGAGATAAATAAAAATGACGATATAGAGAGTTTTGTAAGTGATGGAAATAGTTTTGAATATAACGACGAATATCTAGCGGAGCTTAGTGTAGATGAGATAGAGTTTGCTCTTGCAAATTCAGCTATGCATCATGCATTGAAACATAAAAACCGTATCAACCAAAGAGAAGATTGGCTTTGGCAGTTGGCGACTGATTTTGCTATCAATGACATGCTTGTAAAAAATAGCCTTTATGCTCCAGATAAAATCAATTTAGACAAGCGATTTGATGGGATGTATGCAGAAGAGATTTATGCAATTTTAGAGAATGAGATAGATGATAAAGAGTATACAGAACAAGAGCAAAAAAAGGTAGAAAAAGAGAAAATCAGCCCAAGTGAATTAGAGGGTGATGAAGATGAGATTTTAAAACAGATTAACCAAAAGATGAAAGAGCAGGGGGAATTGCCAAAAGATTTAAAGCGATTTTTTCCTGAACTTTTGGTTGATTATATAGATTGGCGAGCAGAGCTTCATCGTTATTTGAATATTCATGCAAAAGAAGATTACCGTTTTTTCCCACCAAATAAAAAGTATATTCATCAAGGTATCGCACTTCCATCTTTAAATAGTGAACTGTTAAAAATTGTCGTAGCCATTGATACTTCTGGTTCCATTGATACCGATTTACTAGCTCTGTTTTTTGCCCATTTTCAATCTATCATGGAGAGTTTCAATTCGTATGAAATTGACTTGATAGAGTGTGATGCAAAGATTCAAGAGCATAGGGTATTTTATCCAGGAGACTCTATTGTGTATAAAGCAAAAGGTGGAGGAGGAACTGATTTTCGTCCTGTTTTTGAGTATGTGCAAGATTATATATCAGATGCACAGATTGTTATCTATTTTACTGATGGGTTTGGCACTTTTCCAGATAGTTTGCCCAACCATGACACACTATGGATAATGCCCCAAAAGATTGATGTACCTTTTGGGGAAGTTTTAGAAATTAGTGATAAGGGTTAAACTCTCTTTTTTCACCAAATGTATTTACAGTCATCTTTGAAAATTTATCACAATATTGCCAAAAATCCTCTTTGATATCTTCATCCATTTCATAAGCTCTCAAAGCTTCTCTCATACAACCTAGCCACTCTACTCTAGCTTTTTCAGGGATTGAGAAGTCATCATGAACTCGAATCATGAACTCATCAAGATCCATTCCTCCACTCTCTTCTTCATAAACTTTTGGACCACCACAAAGCTGTACGAAAAACTTTGTATTTTTAACTTTTACTTTGTCAAACTCCTCTTTATCTTGAGGGAAAAAGTTGTGGATATCACTTTTATAGATAATCTCATAAAAACTATACATCAACTCTCGCATACCCTCTTCGCCACCAACTGCATTAAAAAATTCAGGACTTGGATTTTTAAACTCTACTTTTTCACCCTCTACTGTTGCTGTAATTTCATATGCCATGTTTAAGTAAACCTTTGTATTAATTTGTATATATTTTAGCATAATAATCATAACTAAATATTAAGTAGTTATCACTCAACGACTTTTGGGTATAATCCCCATTTTTAAGGAGCAAAAATGGTATTAAAATTAGGAATTCCCAAAGGAAGTTTGCAAGAGTCAACGATAAAAATATTCAAAGAAGCAGGTTATGATATCAAGGTAAAAGATAGAAATTATTACCCCGCGGTTGATGATCCAGAACTATCATGTATGTTAATTCGAGCTCAAGAGATGGCTCGATATGTTGAGGGTGAGCAAATTGATTGTGGTTTGACTGGACTTGATTGGATAAAAGAGAATCGTTCAGATGTTATTGAAGTTGCGGAACTCACTTATGCAAAACAGAGTTTTAAGCCGATTCGTTGGGTTTTGGCGGTAAAAGAGGATTCTCCTTATACATGTGCTAAAGATTTAGAGGGTAAGACTATTGCGACTGAGGTTGTAAATTTGACGACTGATTATTTTGCATCTCATGGTGTAAAAGCAAATGTAGAGTTTAGTTGGGGAACAACGGAAGTTAAAGTTCCAGAACTTGCAGATGCGATAGTGGAGATAACGGAAACGGGCTCATCTCTAAGGGCAAATGATTTAAAGATTATAGATACGGTTTTGGTAACAACAACAAGATTTATAGCCAATAAAAAAGCTTATGAAGACCCTGAAAAAAGAGCAAAAATTGACAGAGTTGTTATGATGTTGAAATCTGTTATAGATGCAGTTCCCAAAGTATGTATTATGTTAAATGCTCCTGAAAATGAGTTGGATGCAATACTGAAAATAATTCCAAATGAAAACCCGACAATTTCAAACTTAGCAAAAGGCGACTGGGTTGATATCGTAGCTGTTGTTGATAAAGGTGTACTTCGTGATTTGATACCACAACTAAAAGAGAGAGGTGCAAAATCAATAGTCGAAATGCCAGTGAGTAAAATTATCGAATAATGGACAAAACTAAAACCATTGCTTATCAGGGTGTTAAAGGTGCATATTCTGAACAGGCATGTAAAAATGCCTATCCTCATCTAACGCCTATCGCGTGTGATACTTTCCATGAAGCTATGTGGTTGGTAGAGCAGGGTGATGCTGATATTGCTATGATTCCGTTAGAAAATTCTACTGCAGGAAGAGTTGAAGAGATTTATAGACTCATCCCTAAAATGGCACTTCATGTGATAGGTGAGCATTTTGAGCCAGTAGTGCATTGTCTTTTGGCTATTCATGGTGCGAATATCGAGGATTTAAAGTCTGTATCATCTCATCCACAAGCATTGGCACAATGTCACAATAATATAATAGAACTCTCTTTAAAAGCAGAAGCAAAACTAGATACAGCAGGAGCAGCCAAAGAGCTTAGTGAATCTAATGACAAAGAGAAGTCGGCAATAGCCTCAAAACTAGCATCAAAAATCTATAATCTTGAAATTTTAAAAGAGAATTTTGAAGATATAAAAGGGAACACTACACGATTTTTTGTACTCTCTCAAAAAAAATATGTTCCAAGTTTTAACTCTGATAAGTCATATATAACTTCATTGGTCTTTCAAGTCAGAAATATACCTTCATCACTTTATAAAGCACTAGGTGGTTTTGCAACTAATGGTGTTAATTTACTAAAAATTGAGAGTTACATGGGAACAAGTTCGTTAGAGGGAAGTCAGTTTCATATCGATATAGAAGGGCATATAGATGAAAGTTTAGTACAGTTAGCACTTGAAGAGTTAGCTTTTTTTGCGGAGGATGTTAGAGTTTTAGGAACCTATGAAAAACATAGATTCCGAAATATTAGCTAGTATTTTTAAAACTTAAATATTTTAATTAAATTTTAGATAACATAAACTTACTTTTATGAGAAATAGGTTTATATTGTGAATGAATTGGAAACTAGACAAAGTATCATTGATAAAAGACTGTTAT
>JAOZKZ010000140.1 GCA_029935075.1 Campylobacterales bacterium | reverse complement strand
GGTGCTCTACCAACTGAGCTACATCAGCACACTTTTTGTGAGCCGTGATTATACTCATTTTTATCTTTGATGTCAAGTGTTTTTTTACTTTTTTTTAAAATTAAGTTTAGAGCCTGTAAAATAGGTCTTATATAATAATGTATAGGACTAAAAATCAATGAAAATACTATTTTCTCCCAGTGAAACTAAGATTGCAGGTGGCACTAAACAACCAAAAGATAATTTAACATATCTCTTTCCAAAACTTTATGACAAACATCAAGAGGTATTAAAATTATACCAATCTTATATAGAAGAAGAATCAGATGAAACACTAGGTAAACTTTTTGGGGTAAAAGATATAACACAATTTAAATCTGTCAATATATTTATAGACCCTACTCTAAAAGCAATAGAAAGATATACAGGTGTTGCTTATAATTATTTTCTATACCATGACATGGATAAGTATGAAAAAGAGTTTATAGATAAAAATATGATAATCTTTTCAAATCTCTTTGGACCAATTTTAGCTGGATACCATGTACCAAATTATAAACTAAAACAGGGAGAAAAACTTGACTCATTTGTGATAGAAAAATTTTATAAAGAGCATTTTAGTGACACTCTTGATGAAATGTTAGAAAATGAGTTTACAATAGACCTTCGAGCAGGTTTTTATCTGAAATTTTACAAGCCAAAAGTAGCACATATAACCATGAAGTTTTTAAAAGGTGGAAAAGTAGTCAGCCACTGGGCAAAAGCTTATCGTGGAAGCATTGCAAAAGAGTTAGCACACTACCAACCAGAAAACGAACAAGAGTTTCAAAAAATCCATTTTGAAAACCTTGAGATTAAAGAGATTATCAAACGAAAAAACATGAATGAATATATTTTTAATATAGTCTAGTACCGTTCCCACTAAGTATCACCTAGTTTAACGATAAGAAAAAGGTGCAGATGCAAGGCAAATTTTTGCAGGACTAGCTAGCTAATTCAAGGAAATCTAACGCAGTCAGATGTGCCTTTTTCTTATCGCCCGCAGGGTGAACTGAGTTTGCCTTAGATTTGCACCAAAATATCTTTGAATTAGCCAGCTAGTCCTGCAAATATTTTAGTACAAATCTAAGACAAACTCAGTTCATTAAACTAGGTGATACTTAGTGGGAACGGTACTAGTTTTTATTTATGTTATCCAATATCACTACCGCTCTTTCACTACTAGAGATAGATATTCCATATTTTGTTCGATATTCTAACTCGATATTTTGGTATTTATTTACATGAGCTTGCATCTGTACCTTGTTTTGATTCATTTTATCAGAAATTTTATTTTGAGTTAAATTGCTTTTTGGAAATAACTTTTCAATAGAATGAGCAACACGATTTACCTTATCAAACTCATTTGCTTTTTCCCAACATATCTTCCAAGCACTACTCTCAGTTATATATGCGTTTAACATCTCTATCTTTTGAGTTTTATCTTCAATAGTAGGAGCATCTTGTCCATTCATCTCTTCATCAGTTAGAGGTACAGCATATTGAAATAAAAACTCATCTTGTACTTCAGTAAGCTTCACATAAGCATCATCAACACGCTCTTCTATATGTCTCTCTTGTATATCCAAAGAATGATAATACTCTCTTGTTCTCTTTTGAGCACGCTTTTTACCATAACTATTCCCCTCACCAAACTCAGTATCTTGTCTTCCATTTTTTTTATGAAATGTAGTTTTAAGTAGCTCTTTTTTAGCTTCCCAATTTTCAAACTTTATCAAAGCTACTTCATATTTTTTCTTTAGATACTTTGCCTTACGAAGCATTTGGCGTCTTTCAGACTCTTTTTTATAACTTCTAGTCATACTCTTTCGTGGTGTAGCTTTTCGAATATTTGTTTTTTGAACTATCTTTGGCTTCTCATTTTTCTCTTCTCTTGCTAAAGGAGTAACAATTTCTTCACTTTTTTGTTGAACTTGTATTGGCTCTTCAAGCTGCCCTATCCCTTCATCTTGAACTTTCTCATACTCAGTATGCACTATAATTTCTTCATCTTGAGCTATAATATCTAGTATTTCTTGATTAATTTGTTCAGAATGCAAAAGAGTTGAAAATAAAAAAACAGCAACTATGGAATATTTCATATATCACACCTTTTAAGATTATTTAATTTAAAATATAAAAAATTTAATTAATTTAATAAATCAAAATCCATTATAGCAAAAGAAGATAAGAGAAAAGGTTGTCAGTATAAATATTATATACAATGATAAAAAGGGTTGATTTTTAAGGGGATACCTATGTAGTGGCTCCGGATGCTGGATTCGAACCAGCGACCAAGTGATTAACAGTCACCTACTCTACCGCTGAGCTAATCCGGAACAATGTTCTTTAAAAGAGCCGAAATTATACAGAAAAAACCTTTACATGTCAAGGGTATTTTGAAAAATATTTGATTTTGCTATAATGTGTTAAAAAATTCAAGGATTTCAAATGAAAAAAAACTTAATACTACTTCTAATAACCCTATTTTTTAGTGGGTGTATTCATAGTGTAAACCAACAAGGTTTGACGATAAGAGTACCAGCTTCACAGATAACAGAATCGTTAGAACAACAATTTCCAGTTTCACAAAATTTCCAATATGGAAAAGTAACGCTGCAAAACCCAAAAGCTCTGCTTCATGCAGGAAGTGACAGAGTTCAAGCAGGGACAACCATTGGTTTTTCAAATCCTCTTATTCCTACTCAAACAGGTTCACTTATGATAAGTGGAAAACCAATTTTCGATGCCAAAACTGGTGCGGTGTATCTAACAGAGCCAAATATCGACAAATTAGAGTTCAACGGGTACAAACTTGCCTCTTTCATGCAAGGACCTCTAAAAGATGCGATTATGCCTCTTATCAATGAAGTCTTTAGAACTCGACCGATTTACAAACTAAACCAAAACTCACTTCAGAGTGCTTTTGTAAAAAATATACAAGTTAGCAATGGAGAACTTCTACTTACTTTCGGTCTGTAACCTGAGTTCGACAGCATACCATAGCTACAGTTTTGTGAGGTTTTTCATAGGCGAAGTTAAATATTTGCTCTTAAACCAAATATAATAAAATCCAGTCATGATAAAACCTAAACCTATCATGACTGTTATCAGAGACAAAGCTATACCATTTTTTGAAGCTACTCCAATAAACATAGTTGTTGACACAGCCACAATCATAAAAATCATATCATTATATGCTACAACCCTGCCTAAAAACTCTTGATCTGTCTGCTCTTGAAGCATTGTGTAGGTATATGACCAAAGTGTGGTTGTAAAAAATCCAACAGCAAACATGCTAAAAAGTGACATATAAAAGTTATGCTCCACCATTGCCCAAAGTATAAATATCACACCTTGCATAAACATGACCCAATGTAGGTTTGTTTTATTTACATACTTCCCAATAATCAGAGGTCCTACCATGAGTGCTAATGCCCTTGTTGCATTTATCCAGCCGATGGCAAGTGGTATGGCTATGACATATTTATAATGAAAATCAGTCAAGAGGTTTATCAAAGCATCTATGGAAGTAAGAGCCACTACAGCGTGAAGCAACATAAGGTGCAAGATAAGATGGTGGTTTTTGATATAGTTAAATCCATTTATTATCATCTGCATAAATGGTTCAGCTTTTCTCTTTACCTCTGCGATATGGATAGAAGAGAAGAGATAGATACCTATCAAAAAGAAAAATGCATCTATCAAAAAAACATAATGAGTCCCAAAAAAGTTTGTCGCTATACCACCAAGAGCCATGCCAAGAGCATACGAAACTGACCAGATAATAGAATGTAATTCATTTGCCACTCTTAACTCATCTCCTTTAACCACTTGAGGCAACAGCGACATTTCAGCAGTAAAGAACAAAGATGCAGCAGTCATCCTGATAAAGATAAAAACCATCAAAAGCCATATATCTGAAATATCTGAAATGAACATATACATCAATGTCATGATAAGCTCAATCGACATAAGAGTAATCATAAATTTTTTAAACTCCAGCTTATCAACCAATGAACCACTAAGCGGAGCTAAAAATATAGCAGGAAGAGAGTAAGTTGCAACAACCATAGCATTTACAATAGGACTTACACCAAACTCTAATATAAGAGTATAGATAGCAACATTTGAAAACCATGCCCCAAAATAGACAATAAACTGAACCATGCTGAGTCGCCTGATAACAGGATTTTTTAGTAGGTTTCTATACATTTGAAAGCTTTACAAAAGCACCTTCATCTGTTACTATCTTGACATGAGAGATACCCAACGCCCCTAAATGTTTATAAAGTTTTTGGTCATTTTCTTTATACTTCTTAGCATATGCATCTCTTGCACTTTTTCCAAAATAAAACTCAGAGGATTCTCCACTCTCAGGGTCTGTAAATTCCCCATCTCCTAAAATCTCTGGATTCTCCTCAAAACGCTCTCTCACAATAACAACAAACAGTTCATGACGATTTGACAAAAGTGACAAATCAATATCTCCTAAAAAATCTCCAACCAATATCACTAAAGATTTCTGTTTTAGTTTTAGTTTCAGATTTTGTAAATCAACACTTTTTTTATAGAGAGAAACTTTGTCAAGTTTATGGATAAAATGTTCAATACTTTGGAGTTTTTTACTCGGTTGAAAAAGAAGTGTTTCATCGTTACTTAATATAACTGGCGTAAGACGATTTGACATTTTTAAAGCACTAAACCCTAAAAGTGAACAAACCTCAAGCAAACACTCTTTCTTATCACGAAAAAGCAGACTTCCACTCATCAAAGCACACAAAACAACATTGACTTCTTTTTCTTCAAAAAATATCTTCACATGAGGTTCGCCAGTCTTAGCCGTGCTTTTCCAATCTATCTTTCTTGCATCTTCTCCAAGTATGTAAGGAGAGAGCTCTGCAAAATCATATCCCTCACCTTTTACTTTTGAGAGATTTGCTCCAAAGTTTTCATTAAATATTCGCTTTTTTGACTTTAAAAGTATACGCTCTATAGCTCTAATAATGCAGCCTTTATCTTGTTTAAATCACACTTTTTGTTATCATAGATAGACGCTTCAAGTTCATCAATAGCTAGTTTATAGTTACTTCTCTTGGAGCTTAACAATACTCTCAAAAGAGATTTTTCATCTTTGGCATCTTTTATCTTTTGGTACATGGGGTCTTGTGGTTTTTTACTCTTTTTTAGATACTGTATCGGGTCTAGTTTTGCGATGATAAAACCAGACAACATGAGTAAAAAACTATTTAGATAGGGTAACAAACTTCCCCAATCAAACGCAGTTGTAGGATAACTATCTTTTTCATCAAGTAAGTTATCCACATCCATGGAAGTAACTTTGATATTTTGTTTTGGAATTTTAAGCGTATAATATTTTTTCTTTGCAGGAGAAAAACACGCTATTTCAACGGGAGGAACTACAAAATCATTTTTGGAAACAAAAGCGTAATGAAATATATCTTTACCATTTTTTTGTCGCTCCAATTCTAAAAACTGCTCAACACCCTCTATCTCAGGTAAAAGCGTTTGAAGTTTTGATGGATATCCATCTCCTTGTAAAGTGTAAGTCATGTTAAGTTGTTCAAAACTAGAAATATCAGTTTTTCCAACATGAACATCCAGTCGATAATCTCCAATGAGTGATACATCACGCACTTCATGGACTTCAAAAACAAGTGGTTTCAACTCTATATCTG
>JAOZKZ010000139.1 GCA_029935075.1 Campylobacterales bacterium | reverse complement strand
TTCCGTCTGCGTCTTTCATCTGTTCACAATTTCCATGATCACTAGTTATTACTACACTATAACCTTCTTCTTTTGCAACTTCAAGAATTTTTCCAAGCTCTGTATCAACAGTTTCAACAGCTCTGATGCCTGCTCCATAATTTCCAGTATGTCCAACCATATCGCCATTTGCAAAGTTTACAACTATAAAATCATATCCCTCTTCCATGGCAACTCTGACATTATCTCCCACTTCTGCGGCACTCATTTCAGGCTTCATATCATAAGTCTTTACATCAGGACTAGGGGTTAAAACTCTTGTCTCATTTTTAAAAGGCTCTTCAACACCACCATTAAAAAAGAAAGTCACATGGGCATATTTTTCTGTTTCTGAGGTGTGAAGTTGGCTTAGTCCCGCCTCACTAATCACTTGTGCCAAAGTATGTTCAGGGAGTCTATCTTCAAAAAGTATTGGATAAGGAAATGCTTTATTATAAACTGTCATAGTTGCTATATTTACTTTTACAGGATTTCTCTCAAATTCGTTAAAACTTTCATTTCCAATAGCATCAACAATTTCACGCATTCTGTCGCTTCTAAAGTTTGCAAAAATTATGCCGTCATTTTCAGCAAATCCACTATACCCTCCAAAAGAGATAGGCTCGATAAACTCATCATTTATCTCACAAGCGTGTTGAATATCTATGTATTCTTGTGGGTTTTTATCTGTTTCTGGTAATCCTTTTGCAATTGCATTATAACCCCTCTCAACTCTATCCCATCGTGTATCTCTATCCATGGCATAAAATCTACCACTTATCGTAGCAATTGAGATGTTATCATCAAACATATTTTCTATCTGCTTTATATATTTTGGTGCAGAAGTAGGACTCACATCTCTACCATCAGTGATAAGATGCAGACAAACTTTTTTACCTTCACTTGAAGCAATGCGAGCTAAAGCGATGATATGGTTGATATGAGAATGGACACCACCATCACTTAAAAGTCCCACAACATGAATCGTATTACTCTTTTGTAACAAATCTATCAATACAGGATTTTGGGCTAAAGTACCATCATCAACTGCTTTAGTGATTTTTACAAGGTTTTGATAAAGGACTCGTCCACTACCTATACTCATATGCCCTACTTCACTATTTCCCATCTGCCCAGCAGGAAGTCCTACGGCAATCCCTGAAGTTTTTACCAAAGAGTATGGTACCTTCTCAAAAAGATAATCATATGTTGGTTTTTTCGCATTACAAAATGCATTATCATCGCATGAACTGTTATATCCGATACCATCTGTAATAATTAAAATCGCTTTATTTGTTTTCATTACTTTTATTCTCCCTAACCACTTAAGATAAATTCTACTAAAATAACATTTTATCACATTTAAGGAATGTAATGCTTTATCTGCTCCATCAACTTCTCGACATCAACATTTTTCAATACATCACCGTCCGTGCAGGTATATCGTTTTTTGTAGCTTTTATTTTAACGCTTATCATCATGCCTAGATATATTGCTTGGGCAAAATCTAAAAATGCAAACCAACCTATCTATAAACATGCCCCTGAAGGACATCAAGCAAAGTCTACCACTCCAACCATGGGAGGACTTGTATTTTTGGGTTCCACCCTTTTCGCTTCACTTTTAACGATTAAATATAATAACTTCTTTGCACTAGGTGCACTTTTAACAATTATTCTCTTTTCACTTATCGGCATAAAAGATGACATTTCAAAAATAACGCATAAAAAAAATGAAGCAGGACTCAGCACAAGGGCTAAGTTTTTGATGCAAATCGGTGCTTCACTCATCATCGGTCTTTATCTCTATTTTGGAGGTTTTATGACTGAGCTTTATATCCCTTTTTATAAACATCCAATTTTTGATATGCACATCATGGCAATGGTATTTTGGACTATGGTATTTGTCTCGACTTCAAATGCAGTCAATCTCACAGACGGACTTGACGGATTAGCCACTGTTCCCTCAATCTTTTCCATCATGTCACTTACAATTTTTGTCTATATTATGGGTCATGCCATCCTTAGTGAATACCTACTAGTACCAAATATAAAAGGTATCGGAGAGGTAACTATCGTAGCCACTGCGCTTGTTGGCTCCTTGATAGGGTTTTTATGGCACAACTGTCACCCAGCCGAAATCTTCATGGGAGATAGCGGAAGTCTTGCACTTGGTGGTTTTATCGCATACATGGCTATCATCACGAAAAATGAACTACTCCTTTTTCTTGTTGGTTTTGTTTTTGTCATGGAAACTGTTTCAGTAATACTCCAAGTTGGAAGTTACAAAGCACGGAAAAAAAGAGTTTTTAAAATGGCTCCAATTCATCACCATTTTGAACTCAAAGGATGGGCTGAAAATAAGATAATTGTAAGATTTTGGATTATGGCACTTATCTCAAATCTATTGGCACTTATCACACTAAAGATACGATAATGACAATTTTTGGCTATGGAAAAACAACCAAAGCGATAGTAGAAAAGTTTGGAAATTGCAAAGTTTATGATGATAAATTTTCCGCCGTAACATTTGATAAAAAAGGTAATGAATTTTTGCCACCAGAGATGTTTGACCCACAAAAAAGTGCTCTTGAAGTCACTAGCCCAGGGATTCCACCATCAAATCATCTCATCCAAAAAGCCCAAAACCTCATAAGTGAATATGACCTTTTTGCAAACACGATGCCCTACTCTATCTGGATAACAGGAACAAACGGCAAAACAACCACAACAAACATGCTCCAACATCTTTTAAAAGATAGAGGAAGTCTTGAAGGTGGAAATGTTGGAAATCCACTCGGAAATCTTGATGAAAAAGCACCGATATGGATACTAGAAACTAGCTCATTTACGCTCCATTACACAAACGTAGCTGTACCAAACCTTTATGTTATCCTTCCTATTTCACCTGACCATATCAGCTGGCATGGAAGCTTCCAGAGTTACGAAAAAGCTAAACTAAAACCACTAGACACCATGCAAGAGGGAGAAGCGGTAATACTTCCAAAAAAATATGCTGACTATCCAACTCACGCTTTTAAAATTCTCTATGATAATAGCGAAGATTTAGCAAAACATTTTGACATAGATGTAAAAAAGATAGAGTTTAAAGAACCTTTTTTAATAGATGCACTTTTAGCACTTGGAGTAAGTAAAATACTTTTTGATGAAGTTGATTATGAAAAGATAAATAGTTTTGAAATTGGGAAACATAGAGTTGAAGAGTTTAGAGACAAACATGGAAGAGTTTGGGTCAATGACTCAAAAGCAACCAATGCAGATGCAACCATAGCAGCACTTAAAAGCTATGAAGAAAAAAAGATAAATCTTATATTAGGTGGAGATGATAAAGGTGCAGATTTAACGCCCTTGTTTGAGGCTCTTCAAAAGTATGAAGCCAAAATCTTTGCTATTGGTACAAATGCAAAAAAAATTAGTGAATTATCTCAAAAGTATAATTTAGCATGTACAATTTGCAATACTCTTGAAAATGCGGTGCAAAACATCGATAACATGGACAAAGACAGCATAAATCTACTCTCGCCAGCTGCTGCAAGTCTAGACCAATTTAGCTCTTATGCCCAAAGAGGAGATGAATTTATAGAACTTGTGAAAAATTTAAGTTGACTTTTAACAAAAATGTATATAATATCATTTCCAATTTGATGGCTGGATAGCTCAGTCGGTAGAGCAGGTGACTGAAAATCACCGTGTCGGCGGTTCGATTCCGTCTCCCGCCACCATCTTGAACTTACAAGTCTTTATTTTTCCACCCTATTCCCACCATAAATAATCTTATCAAATAATCCCAAGATGTTTTTTTAGTTTTTCATCTATCTCTTTTTGCTCATCATCACTTACCATTGTTAATAGTTTAGAAAAATCTATCCTAGACAAATCTAGTGTGCACATCTCATTTATACATATCTCACTATCGTGTTTTAAATACTCTCTTGCCGTTAGGTTAACTCTCACACTACCACCTGTTAAGTTTGTAGTAAGAGGAAGGAGTGTCACACCTTTAAATGCCACTTTACCTATGTTCCTATTTGCTATATCGTTTTGGATGATTAGAGCTGGTCTGATTTTACCAAATTCACTATTGTATTTTTTACCAAAATTTACTAGATATATCTCTCCTCTTTTTAGAGAAAGTTTACTATCACAATCATCACTTTTCATATCGCTAAATCTTCACAACTAGACTCTATCTCTAAAAATTCTTTGTATGATTTTGCATTTAAAGCATCACTATTTTCTAGTAGATATATCTCATCTTCAAGTTTTTCTTTTATCTTTTCATATAACTCAAAAGGTATAACGACACTTTTGATGATATGTTTTTTTGCATCTTTTACTATCGTAATCTCTTTAGGATTTGTGATATAAGAGGGCTTTTTTATAACATCGCTTGAAGATATAGTAATCATAATATATTCCTTAATTTTTATATATTATACTATTTTAAAATACTACTGTCAAGATAGTATCTTAAAATAGTATTTTATCTTAAAAAATATATCAACTAACAAATACTATCTCTGAGGAACTAACTCTGGAAAAAGATATGAAGCAAAATGAGCATTAAACTTTAGCCTTATAGGACTTTTAGGTGTACTTGACTCTAAAAAATCTCTTTGTGATAAATCTTTGATAAGTGTTGTAGCAGTACGGTCTTTTGTTCCTATAATATCTTTTACCATGCCACGAGGAAGCTCTCCACAGATAAGTAACTCTTTAAAAAGAGGAAGGCTATACTTTGGTAAGGGTTTAGTTCCTACTAATCCTTCTGTAGATAGCCTACTATATCGCTGTATCCTATGATTTAATGTTTCAAGTTTTAGAGATTCACCCATATAGTTTACCTGATCCAAAGCAGTTTCAAGCATAAAACGTACATAAGCTTTCAAACCTTTTGCTGTAAGCGTTCCTCTACCATCATACTCCCCTAGTTTTGGTATATCTGCACCTGCTAAATATTTTTTATAGTCAGAAGATGCCCTTGCCAATCCTCGTGATATATTCCATAAACCATACCCTTCTAGCTTCATCCCTAACAATGCTCCATCAAGTGCTAGTCTAGCAGCTCTTCCATTTCCATCTATAAAAGGGTGTATCCAAGCAAGACGATGATGTGAAGAAAATGAATATATCAATTTTTGAGCTTGTGTGGCATGTTTTGGAAACTTATAAAGTGTTTCAAATGTATTCATAAGCATTGGAAGTTCGGTATATATAGGTGCAACATGTGAGCCTACCTCTACATCTCTTTGGCGTAGCACTCCTGGTATCATAGTGATATAGCTATCTTTATAAGCAATACGCAGAAAATCATGCATCTGAGGTTTATCATAAAGTGCTTTATGGATAGATAAGATAAAGTCTTGAGAAAATGGATTGTTATCAGAACTTTCGATGTATCTTTGTACTTCTATATGAGCTAAAGAGAGAATTTGTAATTTTTTCTCTTTTGAGTTGCTTGAAAACTCTTTTTTGAGTGCTTTATCAATATCTAGTGGATGTGTACCTTCTGACTCAATCTTGTTAGAATAGTAACTGTTCACTTTTCGTAGAAGCTCTTGTATGCCATAAAGAACTTGAGGGTTATGTGAACCAATAAGTGCAGCACTTTTGATACAAATCTCTTCAGAAAGTTCTAAAAGTTCAGGGTATATAACCCCTTGCAAATCTGTAGGTATGATAGGTGTAAAATTCAACACAACTCCTTTATTGGAGTATTATACCATAAT
>JAOZKZ010000321.1 GCA_029935075.1 Campylobacterales bacterium | reverse complement strand
ACGCAAATCAGATAAAACTTTTTAAAATATTGCGAACAATTTTTAACACCTCTTTCGCCATAAGAATTTTAAAAAAGATAGCAATTCCAAAAGGGCATCGGGATACTTATAGCTTTGATAGAAATAGATTTTGTTTTTATAGAATTGATTGGTACGCAGATATAGATAAGTTTCCGAAAAATGTACCTGATGACTTGCCAGATACCATTTTACAAATAGGCTCTGGGCTTTATGGTGTGCGTGATAGCGAAGGAAACTTTGATGATACAAGATACCAAAAAGTGATGGCATTTTGTAAGATGACAGAGATAAAGATAGCACAAGGGGCAAAACAGACAGGTGGGAAATTGACTAAAAATAAAGTGACACCTGCTATCGCTTATTATCGTGGTGTGGAGGCAAACAAAGACCTTTTTTCTCCAAACCGTTTTCCACATGCAAACACCGTAGAAGAGCTTTTTGACTTTATTGAGAAGCTTCAAAAACTCTCCTCTAAACCCGTTGGATTTAAGATAGTTATTTCGGATAAAGATGGTTTTGATGAGATTGCAAAAGAGTTAAAAACTCGATTAGATGCAAAGAGAAATATACCTGATTTTATCACGATAGATGGAGGAGAGGGTGGAAGTGCAACGGCTCCGATAGAGCTGATGGAGCGTGTGGGTTTAAATATCAAAGATGCAATTTGTTTGGTAGATGAGATACTAAAAGAGCATGGCATAAGAGATGAGATAAAACTCATAGCTAGTGGAAAAGTCCTTACTCCTGACAATGTTGTCATCATTTTGGCGTTGGGCGCTGACATGGTCTCTATCGGTCGTGGGTTTATGATGAGTGCAGGATGCATAAGGGCGAGAGTCTGTTCAGGTGCTGGAAAACATCAATGCCCAGTAGGACTTGCAACCCAAGATAAAAAGAAACGAAAAGCATATATCATCCACAAATATGCACAAATGGTGGAGAATTATCATTCAAATTTACTAAAAAATGTTAAAATGATTATTGCAGTAATGGGACTTAAAAATGTCACAGAGTTAGATAAAGAGCATCTCATGTTGGCAGATGAGAGTGGTAAGATTCACCATGATGTAAAAAGAGTAATGGATAAAAAAATGAGGGAGTAGGATGTTATACAACCCAAAACTAAATTATTTTTTATTGGGAGTATTTATCGCAGCACTCAGTACTATGATAGTGAATACCTCTACATTTTTGATACTCTCTCTAGGACTTTTTATCTATTTTATCGTTATGTTATCCCTCTACTTTAAAAAGAAAAAAGAGGCAAAAATCCCTCGACTACAGTTTAGAAAAACAAAAGAGCAAAAAGAGCTTGCCAAAATCAAGAAAAAAAGACTCATCCAAGCAGAAAAAAAACATGAAATGATAAACAATCAATTTACTTATATTCAAAATGTCTGGAATTTGAGCCGTGAGCAGCAAAAAAGTTTTGTAACCTTTATAGAAAAACGAGCCTATTCTGACCTTTATACAAAGATGACTGCATCACTCTTACCACAACTTATCAAGATGATAGACCTTTGTATTGAGCAAAATAAAAAAGGCTGCAAACGAAATGTAAGCAGACGAATTAATGAACTTGTAACCATTATGAAAGAAGAGATAAAACGCAAAAAGAGTCAAAAAG
>JAOZKZ010000138.1 GCA_029935075.1 Campylobacterales bacterium | reverse complement strand
CAACTCCGAAATATTAAATTAAATAATAAGGAGGGGTAGAAATGTCTACTCTACATAAAAATTTAATATTTAGAATAGGACTACCATTGGCATTTTTCTTTTTTATCCTATGGATTATTATCTTGGCTGATAGTGCAAACTATAACTTTGCTTTTTACGTAGTGGGTTCTGTTCCTTATGGAGATAAGATAGGACATGCTTTACTGTATGGTGTTATGGCGATATTATTAAACTTTGGTTTGGGTTTTAAAACAAAAAAGTTTTTAGGGTTTAACATGCAAATAGGTGCAATGATAGTGCTTCTTTTTGCTGGGCTTGAAGAGCTATCACAATACTATTTTCCTAGTCGATCACTTGACTTTTATGATTTTTTAGCAGACTTTATAGGTGTAGTTTTAGCTTCATACATTGTAAATCAGCTAAAAAATTAAAACTATTTCATTTTTGACACAACATGTAGTTATTATCACTAAATAATAATAGTTTTAAAACTATATAAATAATTTAGGAGATCGTTATGCAAAAAGTGTTTATTCAAGGAATTTCTGCTGTATTATCTACATTTTTACTTGTTGCATGTAGTGATGGAGCGTGTTGTGAAGATGGAGTAATTGTGCTCTCAAATATTCAGCCAAAAGGAGCTCCTATGGTTGAAGATAAACAAACTAAAGTGATTGTAGAAGAGGATACCTCAAAAGAGCCTGTAGTTGTTCCTTTGGCACCCAAAGCAGTAGCCCATGTAAATTGTCAAAGAGAGATGATCAATGTTTGTCTTTATGAGATGGTGAAATTTGATGCTGATAGTAGTTATGACCCTGATTGAGATAGTCAAGATCTCTCATACACATGGAGCAACTTAGATAGCTATAAAATTAGTAATGAAAAATCTTTTGTGACAAAATACGATAAAAAAGGTTTTTATGAGACAACGCTGAAAGTGACAGATGAACAAAATTTAACTTCGATAGATAGAGTGTGTGTTTTGGTTGAAATGGATGCGTTGGATGTCCCTTTGATTGCAAGATCAGGGGAAGATGCAGAAGCTCTAATAAATGAAAAAGTAAGCTTATCTGGTCGGGGAGTTTGTCGATATGATGATTTAACCTATTCGTGGAGAGAAGGAGAAATATTAATCTCTACTGAGGCAAACTTTGAGCGTAGTTTTGAAGTTGGTGAACATAGATTAGTCTTAACGATAAAAGATATAGAGGGAAATAGTGCCGTTGATAGTGTTGTTGTAATTGTAAAGAGGGATTAAGAAGCCACCCTCTTTAGGTCAATATTTTTCAATGAATACATTGCCATAAGATCTTCAGCATCAAGATTTAACTTATTGCATAATACTCCCAGTTTTACAATTAAAAACTCTTCGTTATTGTTCTTTTTGAGATATGATATCGCAGATGGTGTTTTACGGATTGTTAAGGCAATCTCTTTATTTGATACTTTCATAATTATCTCCTATACTTTTTAGTGTAAACTTTAATGGGTTGTAATGCTCTTGGTTGTTGATATGCTACTGTGATAAGTAATATTATAGATAATGTGATTAACATGGTTTCTTCCTTTTTAGTGATAAGAAGAGTATACCTATCAGTTGTGTCAAAGTTATGTCATAATTATAATATTTGTATTTTTTTGATAATAAATGAAGTATATAAGATTTTTATAATTCAATTATAAATTTTGTTCCATCCTGGAGTGCTTCTACACTTATAGTTCCGTTCATATGTTTTTCGATAATCATTTTAGTCATATAGAGTCCAAGACCCATAGAATCCTCTTTGGTGGTAAAATAGGGATCAAAAATCTTAGAGATTAATTTCTCATCGATACTTTTTCCACTATTTTCTACAGATATGATAACATTTCCATTTACATTTTTGTAGAGTTTTATCACTATCACACCTTGACTTCCTATCGCATCAACGGCATTTTTTACAAGATTGAGCATCACTTGGAGAAACTCATTTCGATAGAGCTCAAATGTGATATCTTCTAAGTCTTGGATAACTTTGATATTGTTTTTAACGATTGAACTTTTAAGAAACAAGACGGAGCGTCCAATGAGCGCTTTGAGATTTACTTTTTTTGTCTCTGCTGTTGGTTTGTAAAATGTTCTAAAATCATCAATGGTCTCAGACATAAACTCTATGCTATTTTCAATTTCTTCACAACTTTTGTCAATCTCTTTTTTATCAACATTAGCATTTTCAAGATCAAATCTTAGCAGGGCAATGATGGAAGCTATCTTATTGATAGGTTGTCTCCACTGATGTGCGATCATGCTGAACAGCTCACCGATAAGTGCTTGTTTGGATTGAAAGATAAGTTTCTCTTTATTTTGGTTGATCTGACCCTCATAATCCTCCAGTCGTTTTTTTACGATAGAAGAGAGATAGAGAGACAGAAGTAGTGATAAAAGCCAAGTGATACCTAAAATATAAAAGTTGACATTCATATCATCTTTCCGTTTTATATTACTTGTAACTTGTTTCTTTTTTATATTTGCACTTAGATCTTTGATACTTATTGCTGCAACAAGATGCCAATCACGCTTTGGGATATAACTTGAATAATACATATATTTATCATCAGAGTGAAAACCTTCTGTTTTATAATTTTCTAAATTTATATCAATGTTTTTATTTGGGTGAAATATCATATTTTCATCACTATCAAACATGAAGAAATAACCATCTTGAGATTGTGAATTTGAAGCGATATATTTTATGATGTTTTTTCTCGTGAGCTTATTTGCAAATTTTAGATACTCTCCAGCACCTAGATACCAATCATACGCATCAAGTTTTTTGATATAAGCAATATTGTAGTGTGTAATCTTTTTATTTTGATTTGGAATATGCCAATAATAGTTCACAAAACCTGAGCCTTGATCTTTGATCACTTTATTAAATTCATGGACTATCTGTTTTCCATTGCTATCTTTGATATCTAAAATATTAGTACCTTGTATCAGCTTATCTGCATGAATCAAGGCCTTTCCTTTTGAGTCTAGTAAAAAATGGTACCCTATGTTATCCTCAAAATGTATATTTTTTAACGCATTAAGGATCATAGCTCTCACTTCATACTCAAACTTAACACCTTTATATTGGCTATAAATATTGTTTGCAGTATCACTTGCTACATCAACGATCATTTTTACATTATCTTTGATTTTTGTGCTACTTATAGTGTCATAATAGTCGATAAGCTGCGTTAGAGAGTTTATCTTTCCCTTTAGCCTCTCTTTTTCAATATCAAGTAAGCTTTTTTTATAATTTGCAAGCTCTAGCTCTATATCTTTTTTCTGCGAATATGAGAAAAATATATAAGATAGTGCTCCATATAAAAGTAGCGTTACAAGTGGAAAGATAACTATAATTGTAGTGACTCTTTTTGCTGAAAAATTAAGTTTCATAGATTTAGGATGCCCGTTCTACAAAATATCCTAAATTTTGCCTGTTCTTCAAAAGATTTATCGGAAGTTTTTTCCTAAGGGTTTTTATAAAAGATCGAATAGCATCTTGAGAAGGTGGATTGTCCTGCCAAATCTCATCAATCTCATTATAGTTTACAACACCTTTTAACGCTAAAATTTCTAAAAACTCTAACTCTTTTGGTGTGAGCGAATGGTTTTGTCCTGCAAAGGTGACAAAGCACTCCTGTTTATTCACAAAAACCTCAGGTGTAAGCTCGTATGTGCCATCTCCTCTAAATGTATCATCTAGGTTTTTCAAAAGTGATTGAAGTTTTTTAGAGGTAAAGGGTTTGACTATATATTTGTTAAGATTGAGTTCAACTGATTCTAAAAGATAATCAGTTTTAGTATAGGCCGAGATAATCACAATAGGAATTTTTTGGTCGATTTTTCGTATCTGTTTTATAAGATTTATTCCATTTAGTTTTGGTAACTCAATATCCACTAAAAGTATATCAATATCCTCTTTTATAAAAACATCATAACCTTTTTGTCCATCTGCCGCTGTATGAACTTTTTGAAAATAATTTCTTAAAAGTTTTGAAATATTGGTTAAAACAACTTCATCATCCTCAACATAAAGAGCAGTTTTATTATTCAAATATTCATACATTTCATTCCTTATTGTTAAATATACTTAATTAACTATACCATGTAAGTATTATAATATTATTAAATAAGGATAATTTTTAACCTAAATTTAAATTATAGTATAATTTGGCTAGCAAAATAAGGAATGGTTATGGATAAAGATAAAAAATCAAATAATGGAAAAGTACAGATTTGGGTCAAAAAAGAGACATTAGCATATGAGAAAGAGCTTAAGCGTCTTCAAGTAGAGTTGTTAAAGTTTCAAAATCATGTCAAAGAGAAAGGGCTTCGAGTATTAATGATTTTTGAAGGAAGAGATGCAGCTGGAAAAGGGGGCACGATAAAAAGAATTACTGAGCACTTAAATCCACGGGGTGCAAGAGTTGTTGCTTTAGAAAAACCAAGTGATAAAGAGAAAACGCAGTGGTATTTTCAAAGGTATACAAAACATCTCCCTAGTGCTGGTGAAATTGTTTTGTTTGATAGGTCTTGGTACAACAGAGCAGGAGTTGAGCCTGTTATGGAGTTTTGTACGCCAACAGAGCATAAAGAGTTTTTGAGAGAAGTCCCTGAGTTTGAAAAGATGATTGTTAACTCTGGTATCATTTTGATGAAGTTTTACATCTCTGTTACTAAAGGTGAGCAGAAAAAACGCTTTGACAAAAGGCGAAGTGATCCCTTAAAACAGTACAAAATTTCCCCAATAGACGAAAAAGCACAAGAGATGTGGGATGCATACACCGTTGCAAAATACTCAATGCTTTTTTCATCCAACACGCCACATGCTCGGTGGACAGTAATCCGTTCAGATGAAAAGAAAAAAGCGCGTATCAATACAATCAAATATATCCTACAAAATGTTGAGTATCCAGATAAAATTGATGATGCTCATTTAGTGGCTGATGACACAGTTTTATATAGTGGTGAGAGAGAGATATCTCGAATGGAAGATAATCTTGAGGATGCACTGTAAAGATGAAAACACTTTACATCATCCGACATGCAAAATCTAGCTGGGAAAGTAGTGTTCAAAGTGATTATGATAGACCTTTAAACAAAAGAGGTGAAAGAGATGCACCACTAATGGGCATGGTTTTAAAACAAAAAGATATCAAACCAGATTTAATCCTCAGCTCATCTGCCAAGCGTGCCAAGAAAACAGCTTTAATTATCTCAGAACAGATTGGATATAACACTAGTGATATTATTTTTGATGAAGATTTATATCTTGCATCCCCTAATGAGATTTTAGAGATAATACAAAATGTTGATTCCCATGTTGAGGTACTTTTTGTAATTGCTCACAATCCTGGAATGACTGATTTTATCAATCACTTTTGTAAAGAGAGGATTTCTAACCTTCCTACCACAGGAGTTTTTTCTATGGAGTTTGATATAGGAGATTGGAACGCTCTAAAATCAAATTCTGCTCAAAATTGTATCTTTGACTACCCTAAAAAGCATTTATGATACAATCAATCACTTACATGATTGGAGACCTCCTTGGCACTTTTAGACTTAATCAAACTTAGTAAATCATACGAAACAAACAAAATTCTTACAGAGGTAGATTTTACCGTTGCTGAGGGTGAACGCATCGCAGTTATTGGTAAAAATGGTGGTGGAAAATCAACGCTGCTGAAAATCTGCCAAGGCATTTTAGATTTTGATGACGGCAGACGAATCATTCAGAAAAATATCAAAATTGAGATGTTAGACCAACAACCTAC
>JAOZKZ010000320.1 GCA_029935075.1 Campylobacterales bacterium | reverse complement strand
TTCATTATTTTAAACTCCATTTCATTATAAATTTATCATCACTTCCAGAGTAAAGTGTCTCTTTATCATAGAAGATGATGCTGTTAAGGGTGCTTTTTTGCCCTTTAAGATTATATACTTTTGCATTAGTTGTTAAATTAAAGATAGCAATTTCATTATCTATACCAAATGCATAAGCTGCCTGACTAGCATCAGAATTTAGACCTGTAGCATATATCAAAAATGGTGCATGAAACATCTGTATATCGTCACCATTTACATCATATACTGCACCAATACGGTCTTGACCTGCTGCTGATAGTTTTCCATTTTTAAAAGAGACTTTAAAGACATTATCTTTGTTGCCACCTTTTAACTCTTTGATAAGTTTTCCATCTTTTACATTTACAAGATAGTTTATACCTGATTCACATGCGATAACCGCTTGGGTTTTATCTTCATTGAGTGCAAAATCTGAAAATTTAGATTGGCTCAGCTGTATTAGATAGAGTGATTTTTTTGCTTTTATATCATATAAAATGATTTCATTGCTCAAAAGTCCTAAAAAAATATGATTCTCATCAACAAACTTTGCTTTTTGCATCATCAGTTTTGCTTTGCCTGAGATTATTTTTGTAGTGTTGTTGTTTTCATTGATATAAAGCTCTCTAGCACCTTTTTCACCTTCTGCAAGAAGTAGTTTTTTATCTCCAATTAGATCAACAGAGTAAACTTTTGGATTCATTAAGTCACCCATGAAGTCATGAATCTTTTTTAGTTGTATTTTTTCTATAAATTTTTCATTTTCCATATCATAAACATTAAGAGTTCCTTCATTTGTACCGACATAAAGGAACTTACCGTAAATTGTCATATCCATGACATTACCTTGCATCCTTATCTCTTTTTCTGGCGTAATATCACGAGCCATTAAAACAGTAATCAACACGAATGTGAGTAATACAATTTTTTTCACGATGCTTCCTTTGTTGTTGCGACTGCTGAAATTGCATATGAGGGACAAACACCGATGCAAAAACCGCAATTTGTGCAGTTATCATACACTATTTCAGGTCTTAACATACCTAAAAACTTAATAGCTCTATCATAACATACATCTCTACATGAAGAGCAAATGACATCTTTCCATGCCATACATTTTGTCATGTCAAGTTCGATATGTGCCTCAATTCGATCAATTTCTCCATCTAAGATTAAAACTTCCTTATCACAAGCTTCAGCACATGCATCACAGTAGGTACAACCTCTTTTTGAAAAATCTAAAAAAACAGAACTATCATCTAATACTTTAATGATTTCTTCATCACAAACGGGAATACATGGTTTATCTTCGCAAGTAACACATATTGTTTCAAAAAGAGTTTTATCTTTATTGTAGGGAAGTCTTATCGGTTGCCACTCTTGCTCTTCTTCTTCAGAAAAAGGGGTGGAAAAGGATTTAAAAAATCCTCTTCTGCTTTCGTCCATTTAGTTGACACCTTCATTAATCGTATCAATAAGATTTGAACTTTTTGCTCCATTTTCACTAAAATCTGGTGTAAATGTATTTCCAACAAGCGGTGCTTGTGTAGATTGTGGTGCGTGACACAACGAACAATTAAATCTTGCTCCACTTAGCTTATCAAGCTTATGTGCAACAGTTTTAAAGTCACTTGTGT
>JAOZKZ010000319.1 GCA_029935075.1 Campylobacterales bacterium | reverse complement strand
TCTCATTTTGTTGATTTTCATAGAGGAGAAGTACTAAATAGTGTGCAAAAAGAAAAACCAGCATCATAATAACTGTAATATTACTAAACTTATACTCCATGATAGAAGAAAAATGTGCGATTAAAGAGAATACAAAAAGTGCAATAAACCAAAAAAATCCTGCGCGTTTACCTTGTAAAAATATAGCGGATGAAAGAAACATAAAAGGAAGTGCAATTTTTGATTCATAATCAATTTTTATAATCAGCAAAAATGTAAAAAGAAAAAATAGAGATAAAAAAAGTTTTATAATTTTTTGCAAATAGTGTGGTTTTACTTTGATAGTGTAAATCATATAAAAAGTCATGATAGAAACCATTAGATCAATTCCACTTATAAGGTAATCTTGGCGAAAAAAGCGAAACACACTCATTACCAAAGTGATAATTGTCACACTAAATACGATGACATTGATATATTGGGTTCTGTATTTTATCAAGCTTTCACTCTGAGTTCTTTTTTCCTTCATAAAAAAATCGATAAATTTATCCAAAATAGAACTCCCTAAAGATTATATATAATGTACTATCGTCGCATAATCACATTTTATTAATTTTGCAAGATGTGGCTATAATAAGTAAAATATTTTTCAAGGACTTTTATGGATTATCTAGAGATTGAGGGTAACAACAAACTTAGTGGAGCGATTAAAATAGATGGAGCAAAAAATGCAGCGTTGCCACTTCTTGCTGCAACAATTATTTTTAAAAATGAAGTCACAATCGATAATCTTCCTCGGGTAAATGATGTTTTTACTATGTTAAAACTACTTGAAAACTTAGGTGCCACAACAAACTTTGAAAATAATCAAGCCAAGATAGATGCTTCATCCATCACAAACACTACCGCCATTTATGACATCGTAAGAAAGATGAGAGCCTCTATCCTTACTTTAGGTCCACTTCTTGCACGCTTTGGCGAATGTAAAGTTTCACTTCCAGGAGGTTGTGCCATCGGTCAGCGTCCCATTGATTTGCATCTAAAAGCTTTGGAGATGATGGGAGCTGACATTGTTATCGAGCAGGGATATGTAAGGGCTAGTGCTCCAAATGGACTTCAAGGGGCTACTATTGTTTTTGATAAGATTACTGTAACAGGAACTGAAAACATTGTTATGGCAGCAGCTTTAGCACATGGTGAGACAAAAATTATCAATGCTGCAAAAGAGCCGGAAGTGGTACAACTTTGTCAAGTTTTAAATGAGAATGGTGTCAAAATTGAAGGTATTGGAAGTGATGAATTAACCATTCAAGGAACAGGTCAAAAACTCATTGAGGCTAAAAAAAATATTACTGTTATTCCTGACCGTATTGAAGCAGGGACTTACCTCTGTGCTGGTGCGATTACAAATAGTAAAATAACCCTAAACAATGTAAACCATACTCATCTTTTTGCAATTATCTTAAAACTTCAAGAGATGGGATTTGATTTTGATTTAAAAGAAAATTCTATCACGATAAAACCCGCAGCCAAGATAAAAGGTGCAAAAATCACAACAAGTGAATACCCAGGTTTCCCAACGGACATGCAAGCACAATTTATGGCTTTGGCCCTTGTAGCTGAGGGAGCAAGCAGTATCGACGAAAAACTTTTTGAAAACCGTTTTATGCATGTAAGTGAGTTAATTCGTATGGG
>JAOZKZ010000137.1 GCA_029935075.1 Campylobacterales bacterium | reverse complement strand
GAGTCCAATGGCTCGTCTTCTATGGCAACAGTTTGTGGTGGAAGTTTGGCTCTTCGTGCTGCTGGTTTAGAGAGTGAAAAACTTATCGCTGGTGTGGCTATGGGACTTGTTGTAGAAGATGATAAATATGCAATTCTTACAGATATCATGGGACTTGAAGATCATGATGGTGATATGGACTTTAAAGTAGCTGGAAGTCGAGATGGAATTACAGCACTTCAAATGGATATCAAACTTGGTGGAATTGACCAACAGACACTTAAAGAAGCACTTTTACAAGCAACTGAGGCAAGAGCTCATATCTTAACAATCATGGAAAAAGCAGATGCTGAAATTGTGATAAATGAAAGTGCACTTCCGTCACGTAGTATTTTTGATCTAGACCCTTCTACCTTTGGAGCGATTATCGGTAAAGGTGGAGAGACTATCAAGAAAATCTTGGAAAAGTTTGAAGTTCATATCGATTTAGATAAAGATAATGGAACGGTAAAAGTTGAAGGATCAAATAAAGTACAAGTAAGTGCTGCATGTGATCATATCCGTGAGTTAGCAAGTCAAAAAAGAGATTCAAGAAAACCAAAAGCTGCAATGCCTTCATTTCAAGAGGGACAAATCTTTGATGGTATTGTAAAAAGAGTGGTTGACTTTGGCGCTTTTGTAGAGCTCCCAGGCGATATAGATGGTCTTTTACATATTTCAAAACTTTCAGATGAGAGAGTTGATAGAGTAACTGATATCGTAAATATCGATGATAAAGTAAAAGTAAAAGTTTTAGCAGTAAAAGGTCATAAAGTAGAGTTGGGTTTTATAGAAAAATTGTAATTAAAATTTAAAGGAGAGAGTATGTCAGAAGCTGTTGCATATCCAGATAATTTCGATGAGTTAAAAGATAAGGTAAGAAGAGCTGGTCTATTAGACAGAGTGCCAGTTCGAGGAACCATAGAGATGATAGCGGTTATCGTCTCTTTGATAGTGGCATTTGCTACTATGCAGATGTGGAACCCTGTACTTTTAGGACTGTTTTTGACACTCATCTTTACCCGTGCAGTTTTTGTCTCCCATGACATCTTGCATCTTCAATATTTTAAAGAGAAGAAGCTTTCGTTTAAACTCTCTTATATCTATTCGGCGATAATCTTAAGTAACTCCTCTTCATGGTGGGATTTTAAACACAACATCAATCACCACACATGGTGTAATGTTGTTGAAAAAGATGAAGATATATTAGCACTTGATGGAGCATTTACACCAAACAACAAAGGGGATAGCCCTTTTATCAAAAAGTATAAATATCTCATTTTCTGGGGTTCTATGCTTTTTATGTATCCAGCTTTCATAGCACAATCTTACAGCTTTGCTTTAAAGAAAAAACTCTATGGTGAATTTGCACTCATGTTACTTCACTGGCCTATCATTTGGGGAACTATCTTTTATGTACTCCCTTTTTCATCGGCAATTACCGTTTTCATAACGCTTTACCTTGTACTCTCAGTTTGGCTCTCTTTTGGTTTTATAACAAACCACTTAGGCTGTGAAGTTTTTGACTTAGAAGAGGGAAAAAAACTCTCATGGATGGAGCTTCAGATGCGTAGTAGTCGCTCACTTTCTGGTGGTTCTTTTGTACATTGGTTTTATGGTGGATTAAATACTCAGATAGAGCATCATCTATTTCCAAAAGCACCACGGTTTAATCTTTTGAAAGTCCAAGCGATGACAAAAGCATTTGCAGATAAACATAATATGAAATATTTTGAGTCAACACCGGTAGAGGCATATTTTCAGATAAATAAGGTTTTGAAAGGCTATTAAGTTTTTTATTGGAGTGTGCGTTTAGCACACTTCACTTTTTCCCCACCTCTTTTGTAACCTTTTTTATCTTTGATTTCACTTCATTTATATCGATACTTTTTGCCACTTCATCCTGTCTTTCCAAAGCATTTGTAATTTCCATCAAGCCATAATAAGTTGAACATCTTTTATCGTAAGCTTCCAAATCCTCTTTTACTTTTGAAATAGGATATGTTTGTAAATCAAGCTCTTTATGTTGTTGGAATTTTTGGAGCTGTTTTTTTCTCGCTATCTGCACCGCTTTGATGATGTTTGGTTTTAACGCTTCGGTGTATTTGTCTTGATTGCTCTTTTGCCCCATATCTGAGATAGCAGAGACGGCATCAATTGCATCTTTGGCGATATCCAATCCTATATATTTTCCAACGGTTTTAAACATGTAAGCATAAACTCCACTGGTCTCTTCTTCTTCATTTGTTGTTTTGTATTGGTAGGCATTGCACTCCATGTTTGAAGCTGTGATGAGTTGGTCTATCATTTTATTTCGTTGCTCTTTGGTTTTAATACTGTTTAACTCATCTTCAAATCTTTGTAAATCTGTATGGAAACTTGTATCCTTTTTTTCTGGCACTAAAGCCGTAGTGTCTATCACTTGATTGACATTTACACATCCAACTAATAGAATAATTAGAGGTAAAAATAAAACTATTTTCATTTTGTTCCTTTGGATAATATTATAGTGTAGAATGTTAAATCTAATATAAAACATGAGATAGAGAGTATGACTTTAGTCCTACAGATATAAAAATTTATAATGACTATTGTATAAGTATCAGTCAACCGATAAATTATCAAAAATATGATATTATAAAACTATGAAAAACCAAAAAGCTGAAGATTTTTACTCTATTCAAGATGCTGTTGCATTTAATATACCTGTTGATATAGACGATGAATTTTATACTGATTTCACATCTTTTAGAGCAGACTTTACCGATAAAAAGATTTT
Source organism: Campylobacterales bacterium (assembly GCA_029935075.1). Classification (GTDB taxonomy): domain Bacteria; phylum Campylobacterota; class Campylobacteria; order Campylobacterales; family QNZT01; genus SZUA-1433. The sequence goes on along the minus strand of JAOZKZ010000137.1, from coordinate 3,108 downwards.
TAAACATTTAAATATTAATCCAAAGACAAATGAGTGTAATTCACTTAGATCTCCTAAAAAGATTTTTCTAAGTGGCTATAGAGGAACTGGTAAAACATCTGAACTACTTTCTCTTAGAAAAAAGATAGATGATACAAAGTGCTATTTTTCTATATTTGTAGATATTGCAAATGAAGAGTTGGATACTACTAACATAGAGACTGTAGATATACTTATACTCATGCTTGAAAAATTGATAAGCCAGTTAAACGAACAAGGTGCAGATGTAAGCAATGTTGCGATATCTGATTTTTATGATTGGTATAAAACTAAAATTATCACAGAGGCAAACACAAAACTAGAAGGTTCTGCCAAGGTCGAAATTGGAATTGATACAAAAGATACTCTTTTAGGATTTATTGGATTGGTTTCAAATACAAAAGCAAAACTTCAAGGCTCAATAGAGAGTAAAAAAATAATTCGCCAAGAGATAAACAATAACTTTTCCATGTTTGGACGAAAGTTTAATGAGTTTATACTTACACTTGTTGAGCAGTTTAGAGAAAAAAACCATTACCAAGATATACTTTTTATCGTTGATGGTTTTGAGAAGATTGGAACTTTAGAAGATAGAAAGAAGATTTTAGTAGATGATGCAAATAAACTTACTATCATAGAGTCTCATATGATTATCACTCTTCCGATAGAGCTTTTTACAGAAAAAAACCGTTTAAGTCACTTTTCAACCATCGAAAACTTCCCACTTGTTGATTTGAATGAAGCTGGAGCAAAAGATAGATTTAAAGAGTTTATATTAAAACGAGTTGATGAAAAGCTTTTTAAAAAAGGTGCGATAGACAAAATTATAGAGTTTGGAGCAGGTCACCCACGACAAACTTTACAAATTATAAATAGAGCCTATGTTGAGGCAGAAGATGAGTTTATAGATTTACCAAGTGTAGAAAAAGCGATAGAAGTTTTAGGTTCAGAGATGTCCAAAGTCAATGATGAGGAGATAGAGATATTAAAAAAAGTATCAAATAAAGAGATTATCCCTGAAAGTGACATATATACAACTCTTAAAGCTAAAAATATCATCTTTGAGTACAACAGTTCATCTGAGTCAAATATCATAAATCCTATCGTAAAAGCCGATAGCGACTTTCAAAAATATCTCAAATCTTAACATGTTAAGTGAGTTAGTTACAAACAAACTAAAAAAAGTTTTAAATCCAGATAGATTTAGATTTGTCATCGTCTTGTATAACTCAACTCAAGATATACCTAAGATAAAAGAGTTTATAAAAAAGAGTTACCCAAAAACAAAAAACAAAACCTTAAAATTAGAAAATAGCAAATATAGCGAACTCTCTAAAGATTTATATATCGATAATAGTTTTATATATATAGATGATTTTGAAGAAGTTTTTAGTGAAGATGAACTCTACCTAGCTTTTAACCAAAGGCGAGACAAATTAGCTTCACATTCTATAAACTTAGTTGTCTTTTATCCAAAAAAACTTCAAACAAAACTCTACCAAAATGCTTTAAAATATATACCTGACCTTTGGGAGTTTAGAACGGCTGTGATAGAGATAGAAGGTAGTGAGAGTGAATTACAGAGTATTGATATAAAAGAGGATAGGGGATTTTTTGAGTATAGTGGGTTGGATTATGAAGAGAAGTTAAAAGAAATACATAGGCTTGAAGAGAAACTGAAAAATGTTAAATCTGATGAATTAAAATATGTAATTTATAATAATCTAGGTTTTCTATATAAAGAATTAGGTAAGTATGAAAAAGCACTATTATTTCGGGAAAGAACTTTAGATATAAGTAAAAGAGTAAAGGGAAAGAACCATCTTGATACAGCTACAAGTTATAATAATTTAGCTTTATTTTATCACCATTTAGGAGAATATGAGAAAGCATTACCTCTTTTAGAAAAAGCTTTAAATATAAGTAAAAAAGTAAAGGGAGAAAACCATCTTAGTACAGCTTCTAGTTATAATAATTTAGCCGAACTTTATCGCAAATTAGGAGAATATGAGAAAGCATTACCTCTTTATGAAAAAGCTCTTAAGATAAAAGAAGAGGTAAAGGGAGCAAATCATCCTGATACAGCTATAATTTATAATAATTTAGCTTCACTTTACCTCCATTTAGGAGAATATGAGAAAGCATTACTTCTTTATGAAAAAGCTCTTAAAATTAGAGAAAAGGTATTGGGAAAAAAACATCTTGATACAGCTATAAGTTATAATAATTTAGCCGAACTTTATCGCTATTTAGAAGAATATGAGAAAGCATTACCTTTTTATGCAAAATCTCTTAAGATAAAAGAAAAAGTATTGGGAGTAAACCATCCTAGTACAGCTATAAGTTATAATAATTTAGCTGAACTTTATGCCTCTTTAGGGGAGTATAAAAAAGCACTACCTCTATATGAAAAATCTCTTAAGATAAGAGAAGAGGTATTGGGAGAGGACCATCCTGATACAGCTGCAAGTTATAATAACTTAGCATTTTTTTATTTTAATATAGGAAAATATCAAGACTCCTATGACTATATGAAAAAAGCTCTGGAGATATGGCAAAAAGTTTTACCAGCTTCACATCCTCATTTAATTAGTGCAGAAAAAGCTTTAAAAGCTATCCAACAAAAACTAAAATAACTCACTTTAAACCTCTCTTTAACCATTTTTCGCTAAAATCCCATCGCAAAGTGATTAAGTAGGGATACGCAAGCCGAACAGACTTTGTGAGATTATGGGAAATGCTTTGGTATTTTGGTGTAGTCAAACAAAATTTTTATAAGGAGAAACTTCATGAAGAAGATTCTATTTTTAATGGTTGCTATTGCAACTGCTGCATTTGCCGCTGACGGTGCTGTAGCGAACGAAACACTTAAAGGTTACTCAGTACTAGCTGCTGGTGTTGGTCTTGGTCTAGCTGCACTTGGTGGAGCAATCGGTATGGGTCATACTGCTGCTGCAACAATCGCTGGAACTGCAAGAAACCCAGGTCTTGGCGGAAAGTTAATGACTACAATGTTTATCGCTCTAGCGATGATTGAAGCACAAGTTATCTATGCACTAGTTATTGCATTGATTGCTCTTTATGCTAACC
>JAOZKZ010000136.1 GCA_029935075.1 Campylobacterales bacterium | reverse complement strand
TCTCCATTTGGCATACCTACGATACAGCTAACCTCTAATTTATCACCATTAAGCTTAGCATTTACTCCGATAGGAACTTGACAACCACCCTCTAAAACAGCTACAAAATCTCTCTCAACAGTCGTCTCAATCATGGCATCTTCATCTTGAAGTATAGAGATAAGCTCTAGGACTTTTGGGTCGTCAATAGACTCAATTCCAAGAGCAGCTTGTCCCATAGCTGGAATCATATCAGTCGTCGAAATAGGAGTTGCAAACTTCACTTCACTACCTAATCCTAATCGATTAATTCCAGCAGCAGCTAAAATAATCGCATCATACTCGCCATCTTTTAATTTACGGATTCTAGTATTTACATTTCCCCGTAAATTTTTAATGGTTAAATCTGGTCGAAGTGCTAAGATCTGCATTCTTCTTCTTAAACTTGTAGTTCCCACAACTGCATTTTGAGGAAGTGCATCTATATTTTCATATTTTTCACTGAGCAATGCATCTGATACATCTTCTCTTTTTGTAATTACAGCAAGGAGTAGACCATCCACAAACTCAGTAGGAACATCTTTAAGACTATGAACAGCGATATGTGCTTCACCTCTTAGCATGGCATCTTCAAGCTCTTTTGTAAAAAGCCCCTTACCACCAATCTTTGCCAAAGAAGTATCCAAGATGATATCTCCTTTAGTCTTCATAACCTTTAACTCAACCTCAAGACCTTCATAAGCAGATTCTAGTCTCTCTTTAATATGCTCAGATTGCCAAAGTGCTAATTTACTTCCTCTTGTTGCAATGATCAGTTTCTTCATTTTATTCCTAAAATTGTTTTATATTTATTTCTACTAAAATCTTTTTTACCATTAACATAAACTGTCGGAGTTCCGTTTATCATCATCTTCCCTGCAAGTTCTAAATCCTCACTATAATGTTTAAGAATTTCTTGAGTATTTATCTCTGCAACAGTTAACTTTGTTCCCATTTTCTTATTAAACTCTTCAAGTATCTTTTTTTCATCTTTTTCATGTATCTCAAAATTCTTCTCATAAACTTTTAAAAGTGCATCTTTAACACCTTTTTTCTCTAATGCCATAGTGGCTTTTATAACTGTTGGAGCTTCTGGGTGTATCATAGTTAGTGGAAAGTGATAATAAAAAAGAGCAATTTTACTTGGGTCTTTTTTAATAGCTTTCATAACACCTGGCATATAGCTTTGGCAAAACGGGCAAATAGGGTCAGAAAATATAACTATCTTATCTTTTGCATTAAAGTCACCATATATCAGATGATCTTTTCTAAAATATGAATCATCCATATCAGGTACAATTTTATCTTTCAAAGATGCTTTATTGACGATATTTACAAAATCTCTTGATATAAACTTACCATTTGTAAAAATCTTATCATGCACGGTCATAATCTCACCATTTTTTGCAACAACAGAGAGGTCAATATCTAAAAAGTAGATACTCCACCCTGGTATCTTTTCAACCTCTTTCTTTTGACGGATACGAACTTCACTCAATGTAAAGTCTTTATTGACACTAATTGCTCTTTTCACATAATCTATAAGATGTTTATCAACTTTATCTAACTTTTCACTCTTTGGTGTCTCCTGTTTTTTAACTTTAGGAGTTTCCTCTTTTTTCTCATCATTTTTGGCACATGCAGTAACACTACTTAATAGTATCGCTATCAATAACTTCGACATCAATCGCGTCATCTTTTCCCTCTCTGTGTATATTTTTATTTTTTCTATTTTTTAAATTCAAAACCCTACTAGCAAATAACTTTCCAAAAAAGCTGAATTGGAGTAAAATTCCCAAGATATCACTAAAAAATCCTGGTATCATCAAAAGCACCGCTCCAACAAGCGTAAAAAGGCTCATCTTCTGAAAATCTTGAGCTGAAATCGCTCCGCTCATTAAATCATTCATGCTCTTAGATAAAGTATATCGAAAATTTGTTAACAAAAACAGACCGATAAATGCACTCACTATAATCTCTAAAAAAGTTAAAAGTCCACCAAGCTGAGATGCAAACTCTACACTTACTAAAACTTCAATAAAGAGATAAATTATGACAAATGGCATTATCCTATCAACCTACTAAAAATCTCATCTTTACTAACTATTGTTTTTTCAGATGTTTTTCTATCCACTATTTGAACTTCACCATCAACCAAACCTTTTCCAACGATAACAGCTTTTGGAAATCCTAAAAGTTCAAAATCCTTCATCTTAAAACCAAAACGCTCTGGACGGTCATCTAAAAGCACATTCACACCTGCATCTTTTAATTTTTCATAAAGCTCTTCAGCAAATGCTTTTTGATTTTCGTCTTTGATATTTGAAACCAGTATAAAAAGCTCAAACGGCGTAGTCTCTTTTGTCCACAAACACCCTTTTTCATCATGGTGTTGTTCTATAACAGCTGCTACAAGTCTACTGACACCCATACCATAGGTTCCCATCTGATACGGTTGTGCTTTTCCATTTCTATCTAGGAAAGTAGCATTTAGTGCTTTTGAGTAAGTATCTCCAAGTTGGAAAATATGTCCCACTTCGATACCTTTAGTGATAGTTAATTTTTCGCCACATTTTACACAAGTATCACCTTCTTTTACCGCTACTAAATCAACATCTTTTATAACCTGATTTACTCTCACAGGAGTCTCCTCTATATCAACCAATTCCAAAGCCCCACAAGCATTTAGAGCTTTAACCTCTTGCAAAGTATCTTCTGTTGAAATTTGAAACTCTATAAACTCTTCTTTATCTTCAAAAATAGCTTTTTTATAAATTGATTGATACTCACTAACCTCTTTTTCAACACAAACAGCCGCTTCTATATTTGCAGCATATTCACATCCGCTACAAACCACGATATCATCTTCGCCACTATCAGCCAAAACCATCAACTCTTTTGAGCCACTTCCGCCAATCGCTCCACTATCCGCATCAACTACTCTAAACTCTAAACCTAATCTTTTAAGAATTCTAGAGTAAGTTTTTTCCATAACATCAAACTCTCGTTTTACATCTTCCATATCTTCATGGAAACTATATCCATCTTTCATCAAAAATTCACGACCTCTTAAAAGTCCATATCTTGGTCTTGCTTCATCACGAAATTTTGTATTTATCTGATAGAGATGCAAAGGAAGTTGCTTATAACTTTTAACACGACTTCGAACCAAGTCTACCATAGCCTCTTCATGCGTTGGTCCTAAAACAAACTCATTATTTTTTCTATCCTTAAATCTTAAAAGCTCTTTACCAAACTTATCAAATCTTTTACTTTCTTTCCAAAGAGCTGCTGGCGTTATAAAACCTAGCTGAGTCTCTTGTCCTCCAACTGCGTCCATCTCCTCTTTTACCACTTGACGGATTTTATCAAGTACAATTTTTCCAAGAGGTAAAAAGTTATAAATCCCACTTCCAATTTGAGAAACAAAACCCCCACGAACTAAATAAATATGACTTGGAAGTACTGCATCTTTTGGTGCATCTTTTGTTGTTGGAGCAAATAGGTTGGAAAATCTCAATTCTCATCCTTTTTTAAATCTTTTTCAATTTGATAATCACACTTGTAAGTATCGATAGCTTTTCTCTGTTTTGAGTTCAATCCAAAAAAGAGTTGAATTGACTGAACAACGGTATCAGCTTGTGGCTGTTCAGCAATTGTCTTTAGTTTTTGAGTAGGCTCATGTAAAAAAGTATTAAATGCCTGATGCACAATTTTTGTCACTTGAGCTTCTACATCTTTACTAATATAACCCTTTTTGATAGCTTTTTCAATCTCGTTTACACTACACTCTCTAGCCATCTCTCTAATCTCTTTTATCATAGGATCTACAGAAAGTGTCTGAAGCCATTTGAAAAAATCTTCTGTAAATTTTCCAACAATTGCATAGGCTTTCTCGGCACTTACCTCTCTTTGTTTGATATTTTCATCCATGATATATCTCAAATCATCTACTGTATAAATATTGATATTTTCACAACTACACTCTGCTATATCTCTAGGAACTGCTATATCAAACCAATGTCTTTCAAATGTTGTATCTTCAATTATTTTTTCATCAATGATAGTACCTTTAGCTCCAGTAGCCGTAAAAAGTAATCTATAATGATTTACAAGATTTTTAAGTTCTGAAAATGGTTCAACTGTAACTGTCACATGGTCTAGCATTTGAGCTAAATGGTGCGCTTTTTCCATGCTTCTATTTACAAGGATGATATTTGCCCCTGCACTTGCAAGATGTTTAGCCGTCAATTCGCCCATCTCTCCAGCCCCAACAACAACAGCAGTATAACCACCAAGATTTCCACCAAATATCTCTTTCGCCTTTGATACAGCAACACTCGCAACTGAAACTGGGTTTTTAGAGATATTTGTAGAACTTCTTACCGCAGCTGAACATCTAAAAGCATTATGCATAACTCTTGCAATCTTTTGTCCGCTAAAGCCATTATCATATGAAAAAGCAAATGCCTCTTTGATTTGTGAGACAATTTGGGTTTCACCAAGTACTACACTATCTAAAGAGGAGATAACTTTAAAAAGATGATGTACTGCATCTACATCTGTATGAACTTCACCTTTTTCATCTAACTCATAGGGCAATAAACGATGGTGGTTAATTAATTCAGACAATATAATATCTGTAATATCACCATTTTCTTGCACACTTGCAAGGATTTCAACCCTGTTACATGTAGAAATAATCAAAACTTCATTAACAGTATTCAAAGCAAGAATTCTTTTGTAAAATAGTTTAAAGTTCTCTTCATTATTAAAAGCCAACTTCTCTCTTATCTCAATAGGTGTATTTTTATGTGTAAAACTAAGTGTCACATAATGCATTAAAATTCCCTCTCTATCATATCTCTCATAACACGCTCTAAGTCACTATTTTTATCAAATTCTATAGCTTCAAGGGCTTCATAACCTAATTTTTGTGCCAATTCGATAGATTTTAAAACCGCCCCACTCTCTTGCATCTTAGCTCTTATCCATTGTCCCTCATCTAAAGTTAACTCTTTTTTATAAAGAGAGTTAAGTGTAGAAGTGTCCTGTTGATTTAAGGACTCAAATAAATAAATATAAGGAAGTGTTGTTTTTCCCTCTTTAAAATCAGCAAGGGAAGGTTTCCCTAGTTGTTCATCGCTCATGGTGATATCTAAAACATCATCAATTATTTGAAATGCAAGACCAAGGTTTTTGCCATAAAGAGCAAAGGCTTCTGAATCTTTACCCGACAAATGTGCCGCACTTCTTGCAGTTGCTTCAATAAGAACAGCTGTTTTTTTATAAATCATCTCAAAGTAAAGCTCTTGATTTAAATTAATACTTTTTGAAAGGTTAACATCCATCATCTCACCAACAGAGAGATTTGTAACAGCAGCAGAAATGGCTTCTGCAATTTCTCTATCATAGGAGACTAGTTCCATAAAACCTTTTGAATAAAGAATATCACCAAGCATAATGGCTGTTTTATCTCCATAAAGTGCGTTGATAGAGTCACTACCTCGTCGTGTTAGTGCATCATCAATTACATCATCATGAAGCAAACTTGCAGCATGTATCAACTCTACTATTGCAGCTAACTTATAAGCACTTTCACTTTCACCCGCAATTTTGATAATCAACTTTGCTCTAAGTCTTTTCCCTTTTGAAGCTTTGGTATACAACTTTAATGCATGCTCATCAACTTCTTTTATAAAACGCTCTATTTGCGCTTCTATCTCTTCCAATTGCCTACCTTTTCTTTCTCACAGGATCTATAAATTGTACCTCTATTCTCTTTTTTGGATCATAGATAAGTGCTTCAATAGTCGCACTATCTTTGCCAAAGTCACGAAAGAGAAGTTTCAAAATAACTCTTTGATTTCTCTGCTCATAATCTCCTAAAAGATTAAATG